>NZ_JUEI01000043.1:0-135551 GCF_000802655.2 Paenibacillus sp. IHB B 3415
AGTCGTATTGTGCTTTTAAACCGGGGAGTTGTGTTGCACAAGCGTGATAAAGACAAGCCTTTTCCCGTTTCCGCATACCTTTGATTCCAAGCTCCCAAGAAGTAATTGAACACAAAACGGCAGCAGCCAAACATTTGACGAATGAGTTGCTGTTGCTCTGTATTGGGGTAGATCCGATATTTATAGGCTTGATAAACCAGGGGTTTCGAAGAAACCTCCTGCGCAGACACGAGCATGTGCAACAGCTCCTTTTAGTGATCTCATCCATATTATAGCACATATGTTCGTCTTGATATCGAAAACTGCTGATTCATCCCCACCCTATCGAGGGTGGAGGTATTCTCGGCTTTTTTAGATAAACGAACCTCTCTCTCTATGCATGTTCCATTGACGGTCAACGGAGCCCGCTATATTATATTATTTCAAGTGCTTCTTTCTGGAGTCCGTTCCAGATTCATCCTAAACTGCAGTTATACTGCTACAATCTGAAGGAGATTTCGTTTACTATGAAAAGAATGTCCGTCCTCTTCACCGCTTTCTGTCTGCTCACTGTCCTTTTTTCTCCCCAGCAATCCCGGGCCGCTGCGGCAGCACCAGCCAAACTTGCCGTCTATGTTGATAAGGAGAACCATTCGTTCATTCCGCTAAGATTCCTGAACGGCTTCGCCGGCATCCAGTCTGTTGTAAGCTCTGCTGGAGGCCAGATCCGGGTAACACGTGATGATTTGTCTGTTACCTTCACTCCAGGCACGGCCGGAGCCTCCGTCAACGGCAAGCCCGTTACCCTGGGCGAACGTCCCTTTAGCGAGAATGGCATGACCTATATTCCATTGTCTCTCGTCAGCCAGACGCTTGGCATACAGCTCCAGTGGAATAAAGATTCCGCATCGCTTAAGCTTAAGAGCGGTGAGACCACAGCCACCTTACCCGTGCAGAACGGCGCCCTGATCAAGAGCGGTACGCCTGCTGTAGTCAGCGGCAAGCATACATACAAGGTCGGCGGACGTTCCTTCGCCGTGCAGACCGTTACAGTCTCCCTGCTGCATCCGTCGGTGAAGCTGGATGCCGTCCTGGCCGGAAATACTGTCGGCAAGACAGAGGCGCTCGCCAGCATTGCTAAGCGCAGCAATGCCGCAGCCGCCATCAACGGCACCTTCTTCGATGCCTACACCAAAGGCACCTATTATGCTCCCTACGGCTACATTATCAGCGGCGGAAAAATGCTGAAGAACAGCCCCGGAGACAAGCGGACGGTCTTTGCCTATGACAGCAACCTTCTGGCTGAGCTGATCCCGGGCAGCGAATTCATGGACCGCTTCAACGCCGGCTCCATTCAAGGCGCATTGCAGGCAGGCCCGCGCCTGCTGGTGAACGGCAAGGTATCCCTCAATGTGCTCGCCGAGGGCTTCAAGGACCCTAAGATACTGACAGGCGGAGGCTCCCGCAGCGCGCTGGGTCTGACCCGCGACCACAAGCTGATTCTGTTGACCTCCGGCGGGGCAACCATCCCCCAGCTGGCGGAAATTATGAAGCAGGCAGGTGCGTACCAGGCGATGAATCTGGATGGCGGAGCCTCAAGCGGCCTTTACTATAACGGCAAATATCTGACCACACCCGGCCGCCTGATCAGCAACGCATTGGTCGTCCAGACCAAATAATATCCGGCTATAAGCATCTATATGGAGGCATGTCTCCCATCCTGAACAGGTTGGAGACATGCCTTTTTCGCGTTCACAAGCCTGGAACTCATCCACTGATTCCGTAAATCAGGCAGAATAAGGAATCCACCTGCGGGGGATAATACAGCCAAAGAATCCAGATTCCAGCAGAAAGGAGCCCCCGAAGATGCCGCAGAATCAGCAGAAAGGCCGGAAGACAGGCAAAGATCCCGTGGAAACCTCTGTGCCCGCACCGCTCCCGCTGAACACCTCACTAGAGGTGAATTTGCAGGAAATCGGAAAGCGGATCGGCAGCAGCTCGGATATCGTCATCCGCAACTTCACCAATGAATCCCTGAGCTCCCTTTCCCTTACGTTCATATATATTGACGGCCTGGTGAATGCCGATTCTGTCAACCAGACGGTGCTCCAGCCATTGATGGAGAATGTGACGCTGAAAGGAGATACGATTACCGCCGAAGCGGCTTTCAGCATGATCAAGGATCAGATGCTGCCGGTCGGGGGTGTCAAGGAAGGCAAAACGCTGGAAGTTCTGCTGGCTATGCTTTTTGAAGGCTATACGCTGATTCTGTTCGAAGGACTTCAGGTCGCACTGGCCGCAGACACCTCCGGCTGGGAGAAGAGAAGCATTAACGAACCAACCTCCCAGGGTGTCATCCGCGGTCCGAAGGAAGGCTTCACGGAAAGTCTGCGCACGGGCACCTCCATGCTGCGCCGCCGGCTCAAAACTACCGATCTGCGGATCGAAGAATATAAAATCGGCCAGCGTACCCAGACCGGAATCGCCATCATTTATTTGAAGGGCATCGCCAGTGAACAGGTGCTGACAGAAATCCGCCGCCGGCTTGATGCCATTAATACGGATGCCATTCTGGAGAGCAACTATATTGAAGAATTCATTCAGGACGGCGGCCTGACCCCCTTCCCTACCATTCAGAACACAGAACGTCCCGATGCTGTAGCCGGAGGCATTCTGGAAGGACAAATCGGGATTATTATTGACGGCACCCCCTTTGCCCTGCTGGCGCCGTCTACCTTCTTCAACTTCTTTCAGTCCAGTGAAGACTACTACCAGCGGTATGATATCTCCTCCTTTCTGCGGCTGATCCGCTACGGGGCTTTCTTTGTGTCGATGCTGCTGCCCGCACTCTATATTGCAGTCACTACCTTTCACCAGGAAATGCTGCCGACCACCCTGCTGATCAGTCTCGCTGCCCAGCGTGAGGGGGTGCCGCTGCCCGCGCTGGCGGAAGCGCTGCTCATGGAGCTCACCTTCGATGTGCTGCGCGAAGCGGGGGTGCGCATGCCGCGCACCATCGGACCGGCTATCTCCATCGTCGGCGCGCTGGTGCTGGGCCAGGCTGCCGTTCAGGCCGGGCTTGTCTCGGCGGCTATGGTTATTGTGGTTTCTTTTACGGCCATCTCGAACTTTGTGATTCCGTCACTGGCGATTGCCAACTCCATCCGGCTAATCCGCTTTGTCATGATGTTCATCGCTTCAACGCTTGGCTTGTTTGGCATCATGTCCTTCATGATGGTGCTCCTGATTCATATGGCGGGACTGCGTTCCTTCGGCGTTCCCTATCTGTCTCCGGTAGCGCCGATGATTCCGCGTTATCTGAAGGATATCTTCATCCGCGTTCCGCTATGGAGCATGAATATGCGTCCCAAGACCGATCTCGGCAAAGAAACCCGCAGACAAGGGCCGAACCAGAAGCCTCAGCCTGTTGAAGGAGCGAATCAAGGAGCACCGGAACAGCCGAAACCTCAGGGGGAGGGTCCAACATGAATGGAAAAATCGGCACCACCCAGGCAGCCATGCTGGTTGTTAATACGATTCTGCCGACGGCTACCGTCGTGCTGCCCATCATTATTAGCACCTATGCAGAGCAAGATGCGCCAATGGCAATTATTTTGTCCACCTTGGCCGGGCTGCTTATTGCTGCAATTGTCGGGACTGTGATTCAGAATAACAATGGCGCTCCTTTTCTGGACTGGGTCAGGGAGAAAAGCTCTCCGGTAGTCTCTACCATACTCGGTCTGCTGATGCTGCAATTCTATCTGGATACCACGGCAACGATTCTGCGTGAATTCGTCAATTTCATCAAGGATAATGTACTGATCAACACACCAGTTATCGTACTGGTGATCCTGATTCTGTTCATCACCATCTATATGGTCAGACAAGGGATCGAATCCATTGCCAGAGTGAATACCCTGGTCATTCTGCTCTATTTCGTCTTCGTCCCCCTGTACCTGTTCGGCTTGTTCAGCGATCTGAATGTGCATAATTTATTGCCGATGTTCGATCACAACCTGGCTGAATTAACACTGGCCAGCTTGACGCCGACCACCTGGATGTCTGAAGTGGCTGTGCTGCTGTTTCTGGCCCCCTACCTGCAATATCCGCAGAGAGCACGGATTATCGGGTGGATCGGACTGCTGTTTGTCTCCGTTCTGATGATGTTCTCCCTGATCTCGGCCCTGATGGTGTTCGGTCCGGATTTCATCAAGCTCAGCACCTATCCGGGCTTTTCTACCGTAGGCATCATAAGGATCGGGCGTTTCATAGAGAAGCTGGATATTCTGTTCATCTCCTATTGGGTGCTCTCGATCTATCTTAAATTTGCGATCTTCCTATTTGTGACGGTAGAGTGCTTCAAGCAGACGTTCCGGGTGGGCAGCAGCCGGCCGTTCATCGGGGCTCTGGGTCTGCTCATCGCGCTGGAATGCCTGTTCTCCTGGCAAAGCACGGCCAAGCTCAACATGTACAACAAGGAAGGACGTTTTGTAGTCTTTTTCCTGTTCAATGTGCTTGTGCCGCTGGGGGCTATCCTGCTGTACCGGGTCCACAAGTCGAAGTCCAAGCGGAAGGGGGTGGAAACATGAATACACAGAGAAGAGCGCTATGCCTCATCCTCTGTCTCCCGCTTCTGTCCGCCCTTCTCTCCGGCTGCTGGGATGACCGCGAACTGAATGAGCTGGGGGTTACCTCAGGTTCGGCTTATGACTGGGATAATAACGAGTGGAAAGCTACCTATCAGGTCATCAACCCTTCTTCCGGTGCAAGCGGAATGGGCGGCAGCGGGGGAGGAAGCACAAGCTCACCGCCCTTCGTTACCTTCACGGTAAAGGGGCGGACGATTATGGAGGCGATCGAGCGGACCAATCTGACCAGCACGCGTGAGATGTTCTTCTCCCATTCGCGGATTACGGTCATCGGGGAAAGTCTGGCCAAGCATGGCATCAATCAGCTGATCGACATGTTTCTGCGCAAGCAGGATGCCCGGGAAACCGTATATGTGTTCATCTCCAAAGGCGAAGCCGGCGATATCCTGGATCAGCTGATGCAATTGACCAAAAACCAGGGCGCCGGTATCCAGCTCATGATTGAACAGGAGTCGCGGCTGCTGTCCTTTTATCCCGGTACACGCCTGTTTGAGCTGGCGATGGCCCTTTCCTCCGAGTCCGGGAGTGCGGTATTGCCGGAGATTCTGCTTACGGGTCCGGATATTATGGATGAGACCAGCGAGACCGGCCGGACAGATCTGTCTTCACGCCTGGCGCTGGGCAGACTGGGTGTAATCAAAGGCGAGAAGTTTGTGGGCTGGCTCAGCCAGAAACAGGCCTTCGGCTTGTCTTTTATGACAGACAATATCGAGACCGCAACCATCGCCTTCGCTTCCCAGCCCCGGAAGAGCGACAAGCTTGACGCCTCGTTCATCCTCCAGAATTCCTGGACTAATGTACATCCCGTCTGGGCTAAAGACCATTTCATCATGGATATAGACATCAAGGGCAGCGGGGTATTAACGGAGCTGGGCAGCGTTATGGATCTGAATGACCGTAAAGCGATCAGTGAAATGGAAGCATCCCTCGAACGGCAGGTACTCGATCTCGTGAATAACTCCTGGACGGAGGTTAAAAAGCTCGGCGCAGATGTCACAGGCTTTGCGGTAAGAGTTCACCGCAGCGACCGCAAGCGCTGGAAGCAGATAGAGAAGGAGAAAAGCTGGGACAGCGTATTTCAGGAGATTGAGATCCGTCCGCATGTCTCGTTCCAGATTGAACGGACAGGCCTCAGCAATAAATCGTTCAAGTCTGTCCAGCAAGAGTAAAGGAGCTTCACTATGAAAATAGCTATAACTCTTATACTCTATATTCTTGCCTTCTTATGGGGCTGCACCAGACTGCGCGGAAAGGGCCGCCAGCTGCACCGCCTGTGGCTGGGCTGCATTCTTGTCTATTGCGCTTATATTAATATTTGCGGAATGACAAGAACCCCCTTCATTAGTGTCGGGATCTTGTATACGGCGTTCTTTCAGCCTATCGGCAGGGCAATAATCTATTGGTTAGGAGGCTGAATGCTGATTATGCCCAAAAAAGAACAGGTGTCCTCCCTGCAAATTGCGTTCATGATTATGCTGTTTGAAATTGGCAGCACGCCGCTGTTCCTGCTTGGAGGCAAGGCCAAGCAGGATTCGTGGCTGGCGATGTGTACAGGTTCAGCCGCCGGATTCATCCTGCTTCTGCTTCTGATGTGGATTCAGCACCGTTCTCTGAATACGGATCTGATAGGAATGCTGAAATTTCATTTCGGCAAGGTTGCCGGCTCATTCATCGGCGGTGTCTACGGCCTCTATTTCGCCTATCAGTCCATGCGTAATGTCCGTGATTTAGGTGAGCTCACAGCAATCACCATGCTGCCAAGAACCCCGATGGCCGTAACGATGTTAGTCTTTGTGCTTCTTGCCCTCTATGCGATCTGGAAGGGGGCTGAGGTTATTTTCCGGCTGCCGGAGGTTCTGCTACCGGTGATGATCTTCTTTTACATTGTGCTTGTTGTGCTGCTCGGAATTATGGGATCGATTGATTTCGGTCGGCTGGCTCCGGTCATGGAGGGCGGACTGATGCCTATCGTCAAAGCCGCGCTGCCGGATATCGTCTCGTTCCCGTTTGGGCAGATGATCGTATTCCTGATGCTGTGGTCCTTATGGGAGAAGCCCGGTGTGCCTGTAAAATATACCGTGAACGCCTATCTCCTGATCAGTCTCTTCCTGATCTTCATGAATGCGCTGAATGTGGCAGTCCTCGGCCCGACGATTGCGGGAATCAGCCAGCTGCCTTTTCTCAAAACCGTCCGGACCTTATCGAACCTCAAGTTTGTGGAACGGCTCGATATCCTGGTGACCATCCAGCTCTTTCTGGGACTGCTGATTAAGATGATGCTCTTCTACTTCTGTTCTGTAAAAGCTATTGCGGAGCTGACCGGCAAACCGGCCAAATGGTGGGTCTTTCCGGTAGGCGCCGTTATCTATGGAGCTTCCTTTCTGGAGCGCGACTACACGCAGCATATCGCCATCGGCCTGGGCCCCAGCCTCAAGCTTGACCCGGTGTTTCAGGTCGCCATCCCCCTGCTGCTGGCCATTTCCATATTGGTGCGCAGCGGGATTAAGCGATCCACTTCGTAAGCCGGTCCCAGCCAGGCTACATTACCCGGCGGCGCTGCAGAAGGTTGGCAAAACGGGTTGTTGAAGGTAAACTGGCTGTTAGATCAGTCATTCTGCCTAGGAGGTTCAAGCCAATGGCCAAAGCCGATTATATGTTGTCTATACTCTGGATGCTGAAGCAGCGCAAAAGAACGGCCGCCGAACTGGCAGGCGAGCTTGAACTGAGCGTCCGTTCGATCTACCGCTACATCGATGCGCTGTGCGCCAGCGGTGTCCCTGTAGAGGCCGATGCCGGGCCGGGCGGCGGTTTTTGGCTGCCGGAGCATTTCAGCACCGCTCCGCTATTCTTCAATGATGGAGAACGGCGGGCACTTGTACAGGCATCTGCTTTTGCCAGGGGGAGCGGCTACCCTTACGTCGATGAGCTCGACGGGGCAATTGCCAAGCTTAAGCGTTACAGCAATGAAGCCCAGCTGTCGCAGATGGAACGCCATGAGAGCGGACTTGCGATCCTCCACTCCCCTGGAGAGCACCCTTCGATGCTGCTTGAAGAACTGGAAGTCTGCACTGCGGACGGTCTCTCTCTTCAGATGGAATACCGTAAGGGGAACGGTACCCCGGCTTCCTCCCGTTGCATCGACCCTTATGGTCTGGTGATGTGGAAGGGCCAGTGGTATCTCTCCGGCTTCTGCCATCTGCGCCAGGATATCCGCAACTTCCGGGTGGACCGGATCACCGGACTGCAGCGGACAGGGGCAGCCTTCCTCCGTCCTGACGGATTCTCAGCACGGGATTTCTTATTGCAGAGGCTGCTCCCTGTAACGGAGCAGGTCTCTGAGTTAACCGCTGTGGTCATCGAAGCGGAAGAAGCCACTCTGAACGATCTGTGCAGTCACTGGCTGTTCGGACATACGCTGGAGCGGCGCAGCACGGGAAGTGCCCGGTTTCTGCTGGATCAGGCTGCCTTACACAGCTTCGTCCCTTATTTCCTGTTGCCTTACGGCAAATCGCTGGCCATTGTGGAACCCGCGTCCCTCAAGCACAAGCTGTCCAGGGTTGCTGCGGATCTCGCCGAACATTATAAGGAATCTTAATCTCCTGGAGGATCACTGACCGCAGCTGTCAGTGATCCTTGTGTATATTGTTCACGAATCCAATCATGCCAGGAGGAACAAGAATGAGAGAATTGAAGTATGACTTCTATATTGGTGCTGCCGCTGCAGAGGTATGGGAGGCTCTAGTCTCCCCGGAGAAGGTCCGGCAAATCTATTACGGAAGTGTGATCCGCTCCAGCTTTGTTGTGGGTGAGCAGCTGGAGTATGTAGGCCCGGGGGCCGCCGGGGAAGAAACGGTGCATGTCTACGGCACTCTGCTCGAATATGTTCCGCAGCAGACGCTGCGCTATACCCATAAGACCGGCCCCGCTTACCTCACGAATAGAGAGAGTTATGAGTCTGTCATCACCTGGAAGCTGGAGCCGGCGGGCGGCTGTACCAGGCTGACACTGGTACACGGAGACTGGCATCCGGATGACCCTTCCTACGATGCCAGCAACAGTTCATGGTGGCAGATTCTTAGCAATACGAAGACGCTGGCAGAAACCGGCCGCACACTGGATTTCGGCAGCTGGTAGTAGCAGCAGACAGCCTCTGTTATATTCAAACAATCATCACCACAGAATAGACGCTTCTAATTTATTACTCTTCCGCTATCCCTGCTATAAAGAGGCTCGTGCCGCTTTTGTAGCAGGGATTATTTTATTCTTTCCCTAGGGAAACATTCTTGTTGCAAGGACAAAATTATTCTCATATACTAATATTGTGGCAGGCTGCAATAATCTATGCCGCGTGAACAATACACTATATAAATGCATACTCCATACTTATGGCTATATATTCATTCATTCCATTTCATACGAAAGAAGGAGATCTTATGGCTGAAGCCGTTATTCCATTGTCAGAAGCTGTGAACGGCAGTACGCTGCGCATCAGCGGCATTGAAGTTCAGGGTGTGCTGCGGAGAAGACTGCTTGATCTGGGATTCGTCGTCGGCAATGCTGTAGAAGTGCTGCGGCGCAGCCCGCTGGGAGATCCTACGGCATTCCGGGTAAGCAATACGACGATTGCCCTGCGCCGGGAAGAAAGCTCTTTAATCTACGGGCAATTAATTGGAGGCGGTGAAGGATGAGCCAGTACACGGTCGCTTTTGCAGGCAATCCCAACACGGGTAAGAGCACGCTGTTCAATCTGCTGACCGGCATGCGCCAGCATACCGGCAACTGGGCAGGCAAAACCGTAGTCACCGCCGAAGGCGGGTTCTCCCACAAGAACCACACGTACCTGGCTGTGGATCTTCCGGGCACCTACTCGCTCTACTCCAACTCCGCCGATGAAGAGGCTGCAAGGGACTATATTATTTTTGAACAGCCGGATGTAACGCTAGTGGTCCTGGATGCTACCTCGCTGGAACGCAATCTTAACCTTGCCCTGCAGGTACTGGAGATCACCGGCCGTGCCGTGGTCTGCATCAATCTGATTGATGAAGCCCGCCGGCTTGGAATTGATATCAATCTGAAGCGGATCTCCAAGAGGCTCGGCGTTCCCGTAACCGCTATTTCTGCCCGTAACAAAATCGGTATTGAAGCGCTGCTTGATCAAATCGAGCGCGTGGCCACGGGTGCATTCAAGGCAGAGCCGCTGAAAATCACCTACAGCGCTGACATTGAGCAAGGCATTGCCGAGCTGATTCCTATGGTTGAGCAGACCATCGGTTCGAGATACCCCGCCCGCTGGATTGCCCTGCGGCTGATGGATGGTGATCACAGCCTGCTTACTTCGCTCAAAGCCCGCATGGGCCGCAAGAATATTCCCGTAAGCGAGGAGGTAGTCGGCCATGGAATCACCGCATGCCATTAACGGTCACGACCCGGTGGATTCTCTGCTCGCGGCCGCTAAGAAGCTGGCTGATAAAGGGGGAATCCGCGATGAGATTGTCAGCGGGATCTACGGCGTATCCGCCGCCATCTGCAGCGATGCAGTCACCTACCAAGATAAGAAGAAGCTGGGCAGCACCTATAAACTGGATAATATCGTTACCTCCAAGCTCTGGGGCTTCCCCATCATGCTTGCCGGTCTCGGCCTGGTATTCTGGATTACGATTGCCGGGGCCAACTATCCTTCAAGCTGGCTTGCCTCCCTCTTCAGCTGGATCGAGGGCTATCTGACTGCAGGATTCACCGCTGTTCATGCGCCGGCCTGGCTGCACGGCGTCCTTGTGCTCGGATTGTACCGCGGAACCTCATGGGTCATCAGTGTCATGCTGCCGCCGATGATGATTTTCTTCCCGGTGTTTGCGCTCCTGGAGAATTTCGGGTATCTGCCCCGGGTAGCTTTTAACATGGACCGCCTGTTCAAGAAATCCGGCGGCCACGGCAAGCAGGCCTTAACGATGTCGATGGGCTTCGGCTGCAATGCTGCCGCCATTCTCTCGACCCGCATTATTGAATCGCCCCGTGAACGGATGCTGGCTATTCTGACCAACAACTTCGTGCCCTGCAACGGCCGCTGGCCCACACTTATCCTGCTCTCCTCCATGTTCATGGTCGGGGCCGCGACAACCGGAATGCTGCGCACCTTCTCCACGGCTCTGGTACTGATGGGCATAGTGCTGGTCGGCATTACCGTAACTCTGAGTGTATCCTGGGTCATGTCCAGAACAGCGCTGCGCGGTGTGCCTACCCATTACACACTGGAGCTTCCGCCGTACCGCCGCCCGCAGATCTGGAAGACGATCGTCCGCTCCTCCAAAGAGAAATCGCTGAATGTGCTGACCCGTGCCATCGTCGTAGCCGCCCCGGCCGGCATCATCACCTGGATTCTCGGCAATGTGTTTGTCGGCGGGGAGAGCGTGCTCAACCATATGGCTGCATTCTTTGATCCTTTTGCCCAGCTGCTCGGCATGGACGGCTTCATTATTATGGCCTTCATCCTCGGGCTGCCGGCCAATGAGATTGTACTGCCGATTCTGCTGATGGGCTACATGTCCTCGGGTGCCATGGTCGATATCGAAGGTCTTGGCAGCATCAAGGATATCTTCCTGAGCCACGGCTGGACCTGGCTGACTGCACTGAATATGATGCTGTTCTCCCTGCTGCACTATCCTTGCGGCACCACGCTGGTGAACATCTACAAGGAGACCAAAAGCATGAAATGGGCGGTGCTCTCCGCCGTCATTCCGCTCGGCATCGCCATCGCGGTAACCTTCCTGGTTGCAGCCGCCGCCCGGCTGTTCGGCTGGGTATGATGGCACGCCGCTGGCCCTGCTCCCTGCCGCTTGAGGCGGGGGGAGCCGGTGACAGAGCGGGGCGACGGGGCCGGGCGATGGAGAGAGGCGACGAGGCGGGTGGCACGCCGCTGGCCCTGCTCCCTGCCGCTTGAGGCGGGGGGAGCCGGTGACAGAGCGGGGCGACGGGGCCGGGCGATGGAGAGAGGCGACGAGGCGGGGCGATGGAGCGGGACGTCGGGGCGGGGCGATGGAGCGGGACGCCGAGCGGCCCCCTTCCCCTCCCTCCCTTCAAAATCTTGCACGAAATACAACAATCCCATCGCGATAAGCGGCGAAAACCAAAATTGTTGTACAGAATACAAGATTTCCCTTATTTTCATTGAATTCATGTAAAAATTCTTGCATTTTCTACAACAATTCTCTCTAATGCCCCGGTATCTCTACCTCAAAGTTGTAATTTATGCAACATTTGAATCAGTTCATCTTATTATCAGCGATCGGAAGGCTACTATTTAGGAGGAGCGTTACATACGAGCTGCATAACTTCATTTCGCGCACGCAAAAGCCTAAAATTACTCTGCAGATATCAAAAACTCCATAAATTTGCGAAAATCAGCCTCTCAAGCCACTCTACAGCCACTCCCCATGCTACTCTACAAGTACCTCTACTACTGCTCTACTCCTACTCTCCAGCTACTCTCTTGCTACACCCCAGCTATTCTCATACTACTCCCCATGCTACTCTACAAGCACCTTTACTACTGCTCTACTCTACAGCTACTGCTCTACTCCTACTCTACAACTGCTCTACAACTGCTCTACAACTGCTCCCCAGCTACTCTCTTGCTACACCTCATGCTACTCTACAAGCACCTTTACTACTGCTCTCTACTCTACAGCTACTCCTCTAGCTACTCCTCCTCTACAGCTACTGCTCTACTCCTACTCTACAACTGCTCTACAACTGCTCTACAACTGCTCCCCAGCTACTCTCTTGCTACACCTCATGCTACTCTACAAGCACCTTTACTACTGCTCTCTACTCTACAGCTACTCCTCTAGCTACTCCTCAGCTACTCCCCATGCTACTCTACAAGTACCTCTACTATCGCTCTACTCCTACTCTCCAGCTACTCTGCTACCGCTCTACTACTCTCCAGCTACTCCAATGCTACTCCCCCAGCTATTCTCATACTACTCTCCAGCTACTCTACAAGCACCTCTACTACTGCTCTACTCCTGCTCTACAACTGCTCTACAACTGCTCTACAACTGCTCCCCAGCTACTCTCTTGCTACACCTCATGCTACTCTACAAGTACCTCTACTACTGCTCTCCACCTAAGCTACTCTACAAGCACCTCTACTACTGCTCTACTCCTGCTCTACAACTGCTCTACAACTGCTCTACAACTGCTCCCCAGCTACTCTCTTGCTACACCTCATGCTACTCTACAAGTACCTCTACTACTGCTCTCCACCTACTCTGCTACCGCCCTACTACTGCTCTACTGCTCTCCAGCTACTCCACATGCTACTCTCCAGCCTATTCTCTACTACTCTCCAGCTACTCTACAAGCACCTCTCCTACTACTCTCGAACTACTCACCAGCTACTCTCTTACCACTCTTCAGTTACTCTCCAGCCACTCTCCAGCCACCCTCATCCTACTCTCATGTCCCTCCTACCCTACCGCTCCAGCTGCCGCCAATCCATCTCCCGTAACCTTCCGTCTTGGCCATTTGACTCCCCTTCTGCTTAATGTTAGGGTGATTTGGAAGCCATAATTTTCCGGGAGGGAATGTTCATGACAGCAGTGAAGCTCAGTATCGATTACGATGCATTTGAAGAAGGTAAGCGGATAGAGACGGAGATTGAACAATTGAGCAGTAGCCCCGAAGCCGCTGGAGTAAGCAGTCTGACGATTGGCGATTGGGGGCAAGCCTACGAGAACAGCTCGGAGGATGCCGTCCAGGCGCTGGTGAAGCACAGTGCAAGTTTCCCTTCGCTGCGCAGGCTTTTTATCGGGGAAATGGGGTATGAGGAATGTGAAATTTCGTGGATTACCCAAACTGACCTCTCGCCGCTGCTTCCCGCTTATCCGGAGCTGCAGTCATTGACTGCGCAGGGCGGCACGGACTTGCGGCTGAGCCAGCTGCAGCATGACAAGCTCGAAGAACTGATTATTATAACAGGCGGACTCGGCAAAAATGTCCTGGCCGATATCGCCGCCGCCAATCTGCCGAATCTGCAAAAGCTGGAATTATATCTAGGCGTGGACAACTACGGCTTTGACGGCGGTCTGGAAGACCTGTATCCGCTGATCGAACCCGGAAAGTTCCCCAAGCTTACCTATCTGGGACTCAAAAATAGTGAAATCCAGGATGAAATCGCTGCAGCCTTAGCCGATGCACCTATTCTGGATCAGCTCGAGACGCTCGACCTGTCACTCGGAACCCTTAGCGATACCGGCGCCGAGGCGCTGCTCGCCAGCGGGAAGATCAAAGGACTAAAGCTGCTCAACTTGAGCCATCATTATATGTCTGACGGAATGATTCAGCGCTGGAAGAACAGCGGACTGCCTGCCGATGTCAGCGACCAGCAGAAAAGCGACGACGAGGATGACTTGCGTTATCCGTCGATCACCGAGTGATGCCACCCGTAGAGCCGCTGATTGTGTTCTGCAATCCCGGCGACAGGCGCTCGGAAGGCATCCAGCAGGCGCGAAGCCGCCTCGGCATGCCTCCGGCGGTCCTGATTCCGTACGCCGGGCTGCTGCAGGGCCAGCCGCTGGCTGATTTGCTGGAGCAGGCGGGGCAGCGGGTTGATGGGATGCGGGTGCTGGATGCATTGCAGGGACAAGCAACGGTGAATTCACCGGCACCGGACAGATTGCCGGACCTAACAGAGTCGGCTGCCCAAGGCCGCGACACCAGCCGGCAAGCCAGGCCGGCAGCTCCTGCCCCGGACACGGCCCCAGCTCCTGCCCCGGACACGGCCCCGCCGCTGCTGCGGCTGGAGTCGCCGGGCGGCAGCTTCGAAATCGAGCGCGCCCTGATCGCACTCGGTGCGCCGGATGCGCCGGACGCAGACGACTCGCTGCATCCTTACGGCGGCCAGCCGGACCTCCGCCCGCTGAGCTTTAAGGCGGCCGGCGCGCTCAAGGATATGCCGGGCGTGCTGCATCATCCGTCCCAGTGGTTCCGCGGCTACTGCCGGCTGCTGGCCCGGATTCAGCGTGAAGCCGGGCAGCTCCTGCCCGCCGCCCGTTGGACCAACCATCCCGGCGAGATCGCGGCCATGACGGATAAACGCTGGACGCAGCAAATACTGGCTGCGGCTGGCGTTCCTATTCCCCGGCCGCTTATGGACAGCAGCGGACAAGCCCCTGTGGACTACGCCTCCCTCCGCGGGCTGATGCTCTCGCAGCGGATGCACCGCGTATTCATCAAGCTGGCCAGCGGCTCAGCCGCATCCGGCGTCATTGCCTATCAGTTCAATCCGGCAACGGGAGCTGAGGTGGCGGTCACTACCATCGGGGTCGAGAGCTATATCACCCGTCCCCCGGTGTATTATAATTCCGGCAAGCTGCGGCGCTATACGGACTCTGCGCTCCTCACCGGAATCATCAACTGGCTCTACCGCCACGGCGCCTATGCCGAGCAGTGGATTCCGAAGCCCGGCGCGGGCGGGCAATCGTTCGATATCCGCCAGCTGGTTGTTGCCGGTGTGGCCTGCCACTCGGTTGCGCGGGTAAGCAGCACACCGATTACGAACCTGCATCTGCGCAGCCGCCGGATGACTCCGGCCGAAGCCGGACTCACGGAGGACATGCAGGCAGAGGTACGGCATACGGCCGAGCAGTCTCTGGCTGCTTTTCCGCGTTCCTCCGTGGCGGGAATTGATGTATTGGTGGGGAGCACCGGGCGGACGTATACGGCGGATGTGAACCCTTTTGGCGATTTATTGTACGATGTGGAATACCACGGCTGCAGCACCTATGAATGGGAAATGAAACAGCTATCCGGGAGGAACCTGGCCCTATGACCGATATGAATGCCGTAGTCGGCACCCACGATATCTTAATGATTACGCTCGATACGCTGCGCTATGATGCCGCTGTTCTGGAGGAGGCCAATTGTCCCAACCTGTGCGGCAGCGGTTCCTGGGAAAAGCGGCATACGCCCGGCAGCTTCACTTATGCAGCCCATCACGCCTTCTTCGGCGGATTCCTGCCCACTCCGGCCACTACGAATAAGGCTGAGCATGTGCGGCTCTTCCATTCCCGGAATACCGGACTGAGGACGCATCCCCATACCTGGCTGTTCGATACGCCGGATATGGTGTCCGGGCTGGCAGCGGCGGGATATCAGACGGTGTGTATCGGGGGCGTAATCTTTTTCAGCAAAAAGGTTCCCCTCGCCCGTGTCCTGCCCGGTTATTTCCAGCACAGCTACTGGCGGATGACGTTCGGGGTAACGAACCCGCGCTCAACGGAGCATCAGGTAAATCATGCGCTCAAGATACTGAATAATACCGCGCTGGACCAGCGATTGTTTATGTTCATTAATGTCTCTGCGATCCACGGCCCGAATCATATGTTCCTGCCTGGTACGAAGCGTGATTCAGTGGACAGCCAGCGCGCTGCACTCCGCTATGCCGACGGCGAACTGGGGCGTCTGTTTGCTGCCTTCCGCGAACGCGGTAACCCGGTGTTCTGCCTGGCGTTCTCCGATCATGGAGAAGCTTACGGCGAAGACGGCTATCTGGGCCACCGGCTCGCGCATGAAACGGTATGGAATGTCCCTTACCGCGAGTTTATTTTATAGCGATACCATCCCGCAACAGGAAGGAGAACGTATGACGTCAATCCGGCAATCCCTTCATCATAAGAGCAATGACGAAAGACCTCCCTTCTCCTCCGGGGAGCTTCAGGAATGGACCGGGCAGATTACGGCCAATCCTTACCGCAATTATCTCTATTCCTATCCGCACAAAACCGCTTACCGCGAGTTCGCGGCCCCCATTTCTTTAGAGGAACTGTGGCGGAACGAGCCTGCGGAGAGTTTTTTCTTATATATGCATATTCCCTTCTGCGGCGCTCGCTGCGGCTTCTGCAACCTGTTCACCCTGCCCGATAAAAGAGCGAATGTCCACGCCGAGTACGTGGATGCGCTGGAACGGCAGGCGAAGCAGTGGGCTGCTTTTACCAGTCACAAACCTTATGCGCGCTTCGCCATCGGCGGCGGAACGCCAAGCCTGCTGGCTCCCGCGCAGCTGAACCGGCTGTTCGGCATTGCTGCGGATATCATGGGCGTGGACCTTGCAGCCACATCCATCTCCGTCGAAACCTCACCCGAGACGCTGACGGAAGAGAAGCTGTCGATCCTGAAGGAGCATACCGTCGACCGGGTCAGCATGGGGATTCAGAGCTTCGTGGCCGCTGAGTCGGCTGCCATCTACCGGCCGCAGGACCCGGACGTGGTATACCGGGCGCTTGAGCTGCTGGGTAAATATGATTTTCCCATCCTCAATCTGGACCTGATCTATGGGCTTCCGGGTCAAACGGTGGAATCATGGCTGTATTCGCTGAATCAGGCGCTGCTGCATGAGCCGGAGGAGATCTTCATCTATCCGCTCTACACCCGTGAGCACACGATTGTGAAGCCGGGCGATCTGCTGCGCCAGACTGATATCCGCCATGAATGCTATCAGGCCGCAGGCCAGCTGCTGGCAGAGCATGGCTACCGCCAATATTCGATGCGCAGGTTCGCCAAGGAGAACGCAGGAACTGCTAAAGATATTCTCGATTACAGCTGCCAGGAGGAAGGCATGGTCGGCCTCGGCTGCGGTGCCCGCTCTTATACCCGGAATGTGCATTATGCCTCCCGCTACGGCGTCAGCCGCAAAGCTACTGAGAGCATCATCGCTGACTATGTAGCAGCCGAACGTTATGATACTGCTGACTACGGGATTGTACTGAGCCTTGCAGAACAGAAACGGCGCTTCATTCTCAAAGCTATCCTGAATAGCGAAGGTCTCACCGTGGCAGATTACAGCCGGAGATTCGGTTCTACGCTCTGGGAAGATCATCCCGAGCTGGGCCTGCTGGTACAGAGCGGCTTCGCCAAGGATGAAGAGGGCATCCTGCGGCTGACTCCGGATGGGCTCGGCTACTCCGATTCCATCGGCGACTGGTTTATTTCCGGCGAGATCAGGGAGCAGATGGAAGGGTTCATCCTGCCATGAAGGCGGTCCTCTACTACCGCGGCTCCCTCTCCTCCTGCAACTATGACTGCCCTTACTGCCCTTTCGGCAAAACAAAAGACAGCGCCGCCACCCTCGCCAAAGACCGCGAGCATCTTACGGCCTTCGTCCGCTGGGTGTCGGAGCAGGGAGCGGCAGGCCACCGGCTGTCTATTTTCTTCAATCCCTACGGGGAAGGACTTACACACCGCTGGTACCGGGACGCGCTAATCACTCTATCCCATCTGGAGCATGTGGACAAAGTCGCCATTCAGACGAATTTGTCGGCCCGGCTTGATTTCACCGCAAAGCTGAATCCGGCAAAAGCCGCCTTCTGGGCGACCTATCATCCCGGTCAGGTAAGTGAGGAACGGTTCCTGGCGCAGTGTATGACTGTATACGGGCAGGGCATTCCATTCAGCGTGGGCAGTGTAGGTGTTCATGGTGCTTTTCCCGCTATTGCTTCGCTGCGTGCCGTCCTGCCGGAGGATGTCTATCTGTGGGTGAACGCCTACAAGGACAAGCCGGATTATTATACGCCAGAGGATGTAAGCTTCCTAAGCGGGATAGATCCTTATTTCCGGATCAATGCCGTTGACTACGACAGTCTGGGCAAAAGCTGCAATGCAGGCAGCAACGTGTTCTATGTGCAAGGTGCAGGTCTCGTGAAACGCTGCTATAAAGACCGCGCGGTCATCGGTAACCTCTACCGCGATGGTCTCGAAGGACTTGCTGCGCAGCGCAGCTGCCGGATGAAGGTCTGCGACTGCTACATCGGCTATATTCATATGCCGGAGCTCAGCCTGGAGCAGATTTACGGCTCAGGATTGCTGGAGCGGATTCCTTACGGCGCGGGAGAGAGAATCCCAGACGAAATGAGGGAAATGGGGATTCAGCGGTGAGCGGATTGGGTTGGCGGGTTAGGTTGACAGATTCGATAGAATTGATACGGCGATGGATAGATACCGCTAAGGTAGGGCGAGTTCCAAACACACTTTCTCTTATATGTGGGCGAATGCAGACGCAGAGAGGCCACGGATAAGTGTATTTCGTACAATTAAAAGGAGGATAAACACCGGATTTGTGCGGATAAGTGTATTCTGTACAACTAAAAATGGCCGAAGGCGCTCCTTTGGGGAAAGTCAGTCCTTTTAGTTGTAGAAAGTGCAGTTATTGGACTGGAAAGACAATGGCTGGTGACTTTAGTTGTAGTAAATACAGTTATTGTCGGATGAGGTTCTTGGCTTCGAGCAGAAGTCTGGTTCTATCTCCTAGGCCGCTATTTCGAAAGAGTACCGTTCAATGGATAGAGCAAATATGGCTACAAGGTGGCTACAATATGGCCACAAGGTGGCTACAATATGGCCAAAAGGTGGCTAACAAGGTGGCTACAATATGGCCACAAGGTGGCTACAATATGGCCACAAGGTGGCTACAATATGGCCACAAGGTGGCTACAATATGGCCACAAGGTGGCTACAATATGGCCACAAGGTGGCTACAATGTGCTTACAATGAAGCGAAAAGTTACGGGAGGACAAAGCAATGACAGCTCAGCTACATGCTCAGACACAAGCAGGGGTAACGATATGGCTCACCGGCCTGTCCGGGGCGGGCAAGTCCACGCTTGCCGCTCTGCTCAAGGACCGGCTACAGGAGCAGGGCCGGGCAGTGGAGTGGCTTGACGGCGATGAGCTGCGGCGCACACTGGGCCGGGGCCTCGGCTTCAGCCGCGAGGACCGGTTCGAGAATATCCGCCGGGCGGTCTATATTGCCGGCCTGCTGAACCGGCACGGCGTGGTCACTGTGGTCTCGGTGATCAGCCCTTATGCCGACATGCGCAGCTATGCCCGCCGGGAGCTGCCGGGGTTCGTGGAGGTCTATGTAGACTGCCCGCTCCCCGTCTGTGAAGCGCGGGATGTCAAAGGGCTGTACGCCAAGGCCCGCTCCGGTGAAATCCAGGCCTTCACCGGGATCTCCGATCCTTATGAGGCTCCGGACCGCCCGGAGCTGCGGCTGCACACGGCAGAGCGTACACCAGAGGAATGCGTGGAGGAAATGATTGACTGGCTTACGGAGAACCGGCTCTATCAGCCGTGGCGCTAGAGTTAGAGTGCGGACATTCTCCTGCTTCGCCTGCACTATGAGCATAATAGAAGGGAGACTTATAGCTTTTAGCTATGAGCCTCCCTTCTATTGATATGAAGCTCACGGCTACCGGAACCGCAAAGTGCTGCTATTGGTTTCATTTGCATCTGTTTGATTCCCATACGGACTGGAGAGCTCTTATTCGGCTGATTCCCGTCCATTATCATATCTTACGGACTGGAGAGACCTTATCCTCCGCACAATATCGCTTGTGGCAGGCGATTCGGTAAATAAGGTCTCTGGTGTCCGCAAGTCTCCAAAAAGCAGCACTTTGCTCGAAATAAGGTCCCTGGTGTCCGCATAAGTGTATGACCCACCTGTTACGCTGATCTCCCTCCGCCCCCGTTGCTCCATCCTGTCACGTTCTTCCAACAAACCAGCCGCGTTGCTCAGGTATCCTCCAACGTTGCTTTCCCCGTCACATCTTACTCCGCCTCATCCCGCTTTAATCTTCCTTACACTATTTCCGTGATTTGTTACTTTGACGGCGCTGCCAGGTTAGCCCTAGTGCTATCAAGATCACCATCCCCGCACCCGCTCCCACATATAGCAGCCATGGTGCTGTTGCTGAATGGTTGTCTACAGGTACTGAAGGTGCATCACCTTCAGCGGTCTCTGGCGGAGCTGTCGGCGACCCGCCGCCGGTACCTGGCCCCAGCTCATTCAGATCTTCCTGCGCGTCAGCGTACAGGGCAGTCCGGCTGCACAGGCTCGTAGTCAACTCACTCTGTTCTGCATTCCCCTTCGCTAGGTTTCCATCTGCTTCCGCTCCTCTTGCATAAACCATGTAGCGTTCACCCTCGGCGAACTCAAAACCGCAGCTGTCTCCGGACTGAGCCGTACTTACGGTCACTTGATTACCCAAATCACCCTTCCAGCGGGCACCCACCTGAAAGGTAACCTGCATGGGATCAGCGCTGGATTGGATAATTCCGAATGGTTTGGCGACCGATATTACGGTGCCTTCAAACACAGCCGCACTGTCCTCCAAAGCCTCCAGCGGAGGAGCTGGTATGACACAAGAACAGGCATAGGTAACCTGCGGACGTACGGTCAGTAGTGTCATGAAGACAAGCAGGGCACACAGGAACATGAGCAAGACGCCCCGGATTCTTTTTATCGCAATCATCATAATCACTCTCCTTATCCACCAGACGAAATTCCCAGAGAAAGGTTACTCTATACACCATAAAATCCCATGCCAGCTAAAAGGCACGCGGGAATGATAGGACAGTCAGCGTAATAACAGCTACGTGATAACGGCTGCGTCATGAGCATGTGCTACCAGCTATGCCTGACGGATATATGATAGCAGCTGGCTCATCATGTCTGCAGGCTAAACCCCAAGGCTTACCCGCATCTACTTTCTGCATCTGCTCTTCGTATTTACTCTCTAAATTCACTCTCTATGTCCACCCTCCGCCTCGATCTCCCGCGCAATTGCGGTCAGCTGCCGCATCCCTTCGCGAAGCAGCGCTTCGCTGGCGAAGGAGTAGCTGAGGCGCAGCCACGACTTCATCTCGCCCAGCGGATCACAGATTTCACCGGGAACGAAGGAGATGGACTGCTCCATACAGCGTATAAAAAGCGCATCTACGGACACTGTGTCCGGCAGCTTCACCCACAGGTTCAGCCCGCCCTGCGGCGCTGTCCATTCCCAGCCGGTGGCCGCGAGCTCCTCCTCCATAATCTCCTTATGCACCTGAAGCGCGATCCTCAGCTTGCCGAGATGCTGCTGCAGGCGCGGCGAGGTGTAGTAGTGGAGGAATATCTTCTGATTCAGCAGCGGCGTCCCGTTGTCCGCCAGGGATTTGGCGGCAATCAGCCGCTCCATGAACGGATAACGGCAGGCTACTGCGCAGATCCGCAGCCCGGGGGCTACATACTTGCTGAAGCTGCTGATATAGATGACCCAGCCTTCGGTATCATAGGCAAAAAACGGCGCCGGCGGCTCCTCCTCAAAGTGCATATCACGGAACGGATCATCCTCCACCAGCAGGCAGCGGTAACGCTCCGCCAGCTCAACAAGCAGCTTGCGCTGCTTAGCCGGCACCGTATAACCCGTCGGATTATGGTGCGTCGGGTTAATATAGAACATCCGCGGCTTATGCCTGCGCATCAATTCCTCGACCGCCGCCAGATCATACCCCTGCGGCGAGATCTCCACCGGAACCAGCCGCGCGCCTGCCCGGCGGAAAATATCCAGCGCCACACTATACGTCGGACGCTCCACCAGCACGGCATCCATCGGGCCGAGCATGATTCCGGCGATCAGATTGATCGCCTGCTGCGCGCCCGAGGTAATCAGCAGCTCGCTGGCTGATAACTGCAGCCGGTACCGGTCATGGAAATGGCTGCTCAACGTAGCACGCAGCTCCTCATCCCCCTGCACGGTGGAATAGGTACCCATGACCTTCGGGTAGAGGTCGAATACTTTTTTGACATAATCGGACAGGAACAGGTTGGGCAGCAGACCCGGATCAATCAGCGCCTGAGAGAACTGGTAAGTGACCGGCTTCCGCTGAATATCGGACATCGGACTCTTGACCGTATACCCCAGCACTGCTGCTCCTTCTTCCACTGAGTTGGCCAGCCGGCTGCCCGGCGATACATAATATCCGGATTTGTCTTTGACATACAGCATACCGTTCTCCGTCAATGCCCGGTAAGCCTTAAATACCGTCAGCCGGTGGACACCCAGCTCATCCGCCAGCAGCCGGATCGACGGCAGCTTGTCGTGGGGCTTCCACTCCCCGCGCCCGATCCGGTTCGCCATGAACTCATAGACTTGGCGGAACAAGGGATTACTTTGCTCTGCTCCCACTGACTTCTTCATATACCCCCGCCCTCTCCACAATATACTCGCAACCGCCCCGCTGCCCACAGCTCGCCGCTCACCGTTCGCCGCTCACTCCAGCGCCCACTTCCGCCAACTGCTCTTTGCCCTATTGTACAGCATTCCGCCCGGCAACTGTTCTGTGTTCTGCAATCTGTTCTGCGCCTATGAGGATATGATTAACAGAATACTTTAAGAGATTGCCACATTACCACCACAAAGGGGCACGGAAACATGATTATGTTAGCTTATTCACTGGTCTGTCTGATCTTCGGCACAACCTTTCTCGCGATCAAAATCGGCGTAGACGCCGGAGCGCCGCCGTTCTTCTCTGCGGGACTTCGTTTTTTCACGGCAGGGGCGGTGCTGTTCCTGTTCATGGTAGTGAAAGGCAAAGCCAGCTTCTCGCTGCTGCTGCGCAAGGAAATGCTGTTCACCGGAGCGACGCTGACCTTCGGCACCTTCGCCGCACTTTACTGGGCCGAGCAATATGTATCCTCCGGACTCGCGGCCGTATTATCGGCAACCGGGCCGATGATGATTCTACTGATGCAGATGGCTTTTCTCCGGCAAAAGGCTCCCGCCTACTCACTCTTCGGCTGTATCATCGGCTTCACCGGCGTACTGCTGCTTGTGCTGCCCAGCCTTGCGGCTGACGTCACTCCGCTCTGGCTGATCGGCTGTGTTGTCGTCCTGATCGGAGAAATCTGCTATGCGGCAGGGGCGATCTACTCCAAAAAAGTAACCACCACCTTCTCCGGAGTATCCCCTGTAGCACTGAACGCGGCCCAGATGATGTACGGCGGAGCGCTGCTGTTCATCATCTCGCTGTTTACCGAGCCGCTGCATCCCGCCTTCCTGTTGTCGTTCAAAACCGCAGGCTCCCTGCTCTACCTGACCGTTGTCGGCTCCATGGTTGGTCATACCCTGTTCTACTGGCTCGTCTCCAAGACGAATCCCGTCTTTCCGTCGACCTGGCTGTATATCTCTCCGCCGATCGCCGTCGGAGTAGGCTTCCTGTTCTATAACGAAGCGGTAACCTGGGTAACGCTGCTTGGTGTATTCACCATTATCGCTGGCACGGTCCTTGTGAATGCGGGCGCGCTGAAGCAGCTGATTTTCAAACAAAAACCGGCAATACCCGTACTTCAAAAAACAAGCATTGAAGCTCTTCCGCAGGATTAATTAATTCTGCCCTTGTCAAACAAAAACAGCCTGGACCTTTACAAAGGGCTCCGGGCTGTCCTGTTATTTTCACCCTATGGCTCAAGCACCCTGAAGTATAACGCTACTCCTCAGAGCTGAAATACAAATTCAGCGGCAATTCCTCATCGCTCTGGAAACTGTTCGATATTCTGTATGTGATATACAGCTTGTTCTCACCCTCGCCATATGTCCATGATTCTTGGATAAAGCCTACTGACGGCATGAGCGGAAGCGCCATCCGGTCAATCGTCTGAACCGATTGCTCGACTTTGTCAGCCTCTTCATCATCCGCAGGCTTGTAATGTTCCAGAAAAGCACGCACTAGCTCCCTCGCATTCTCGTACCCGGACTCCGATCTGGGAAAGACCGTCCCAATCCGGTAGCCGATGATTGTATCGGTAGTAACATCTGCCGTAATCTGCTGGATGAACTCCATTTGATTGACGGTCAGGACATCATCCTGCATGATTGTACCCAAATTCGGATCATATTCCCCCACAGCATCGGTAACCCCCAGAACGGCAAGCCCGTCCTCGAGCGGCTGGGTGAACACAGCCCTGTGCTCTTCCACCTGTGTGAACAATTCTGCGTACTTCGGGGTGTCCTTGCTGCATCCGGCAAGTAACAACAATAGGATGACTATCCCGCAAATGAGAACGAAGCATGATTTCCTCAAATGAATACACCTCCTTGCCTGATCAAACCTTACCATACACGTGAGGAAAGAGCATTAAATAAATACCATATATTAGAATATTCCTGTTTCTCCTTAACGCAATTCTGATTATGCTACCTATTTTTTCATAAAATCATTATATATGACGTACTATATGTTGCATTTATGATCATTATTGCGTATTATATAACCAAGTTAGGGAATAAACTTCTATTAAGACGTCTGATTGAAAGGGGGAATCGGCGGAACGGTGCTCCTTTTCCATATAGAGAAGTACCTGCATCTATTCGTAAACCGGAAAGTGGAGGAACATTGTGATCGAACTGACAACCCGGCAATTGCAAATTATTGAAATTGTGAAAAAAAGGGCGCCGATTACCGGTGACCAAATCGCGGAAAGCCTGGGCCTCAGCCGGCCGACCATCCGGGGGGACTTGTCCATCCTGGTCATGCTCGAATATGTCGATGCGAAGCCTAAGGTCGGCTACTTCCCTGGTACCAAGGCCGCAGCGCGCCATAACAGCCGGGGTCTGCTGCAGGATACCAAGGTTAGCGATATCCAGAGCATCCCGGTCATTATCCGTGAGAATACGACGATTCAAGACGCCGTAGTTACACTGTTTCTTCAGGATGTCGGTACGCTGATCATCTGCGATAGCGACGGCAAGCTGACGGGTGTCGCCTCGCGCAAGGACTTCCTGAAGGTCACGCTCGGTAATCCCGGCGCGGTAACCATGCCTGTGAGCATGGTCATGACCCGCCAGCCCAAGGTAGTAACTGTTTCGCCCGATGACACGGTGCTTGACGCCGCGCAGCGCATGATATACCACGAGGTAGACAGTCTGCCGGTAGTTGTTCCCGGCAGCGGGGAAGGGTCCGGAGCAGGTCTGGACGTAGTAGGGCGGCTCACGAAGACTTCCATCGTGAAGCTTCTCCTCGAGCTTGAAGCCAAAGGATAACGGAGGAATCGATAGAGCATGGAGCCATCCACCCATTACATTACGATATGCTCGGATTCTATTGGAGATACGGCGGAAGCTGTCGTGCAGGCCGTCATCCACCAATTTCAGAATCAGCGTGTCACTATCAGAAGATACGGTAATGTCAGACATGAAGATGAACTGCGCAAATTAATGGAAGAGACCGCCCAGCTTCAGGGTTTCGTAGCTTATACCCTGGTCCAGCCGGAGCTGCGGGAGATGATCCGCGAGGAGGCGGTTCGCCTCGATCTGCGGATTGTGGATATTATGGGCCCGATGATGCAGGCCTTCATCGATACCTTCGATGATGCTCCGGAGGCCCGGCCCGGACTGCTGCATCAGCTGGACGAGGAATATTTCAGCCGGATCGAGGCGATTGAATTCACCGTCGCCTGTGATGACGGACGTGATCTCGGGGCCATGCTGAAGGCGGATATTGTTCTGCTCGGCATGTCCCGCACCTCGAAGACACCGCTCAGCATCTTTCTGGCCCACCGCGGTAAGAAGGTGGTGAATTATCCGGTTGTCCCGGAGGTCGGTCCGCCGCAGCAGCTGCTGAGCCTGCCGCCGAACCGGATCATCGGTCTGACCATGAAGCCGGAGTACATGCTGAAGATCCGCTCTGAGCGGCTGAAGATGCTGGGCTTGCCTACCGGCTCGCAATATGCCAGCCTCGAACGTATTACAGAAGAGATGGAATATGCAGCAACACTGTTCGCAAAGCTGGGCTGCCCGGTCATTGATATTACGGATAAGGCGATTGAAGAAACCGCCGGCATTATCATGGGTTATATTTAATCTAACTATACTGGAGGGAATCATTATGGAACGCGAATTGGCACTGGAAATTGTACGGGTCACTGAATTGGGTGCTTTATCCTCAGCACGCTGGATCGGCCGGGGCGACAAAAATGCGGCAGATGATGCTGCCACAACCGCAATCCGTTCCATGTTCGATTCTGTCTCCATTGACGGAACCGTGGTGATCGGCGAAGGCGAGATGGATGAGGCGCCGATGCTCTATATCGGAGAACGTGTCGGTAACCGGAACGGCCCTTCCGTCGATGTAGCGGTAGATCCGCTGGAAGGGACCGAGGTCGTCGCCTGCGGACTGCATAATGCACAGTCGGTGATTGCGATTGCTGACAAGGGCAGCCTGCTGCATGCACCGGATATCTATATGGAGAAGCTGGCCTGCGGACCGGAGCTGGCTGGCAAGCTAAGCCTGGACGATCCGGCCGAAGTAACGCTGCGCAAAGCCGGCATGATCACCGGCAAAGCGCTCTCCGAGCTGACGGTGATGGTGCTGGACCGCAAGCGGCATGAAGGCTTGATCAGCATCCTGCGTGAAGCAGGCGTGCGCATCAAGCTGATCAATCACGGCGATGTCGCCGGGGCAATAGCCGCTGCGCTGCCGGACAGCGATGTAGATCTGTACATGGGCTCCGGCGGAGCACCGGAAGGTGTACTCGCCGCCGCCGCACTGCGCTGCCTGGGCGGAGAGCTCCAGGGCAGGCTGCTGCCCGAAGGCCCTCTTGAGATGCAGCGCTGCCTGCAGATGGGCCTGGACAATCCGGCACGGGTGCTGTCCATGGAGGATATGGTCGGCACCGGCGATGTCATCTTCGCCGCCACCGGGGTAACCTCCGGCGAGTTCCTCAGCGGCGTGCGCTTCATCGGCAAGGAACGCGCCGAGACCCATTCGGTGATCATGCGGGCGCAGAGCCGCACGATCCGCTACATCCGCAGCATTCATTTCCTGCCCGGCAAGGACATCCCGGAGGTCATTCCGGCCAGAGCCAATGCGGCCTTTATGTAGGCACAGGGGCAGCGGATAATTGTATTTCGTACAGTTAAAACAAGGTATACGCCCAGATTTATTACGCTAAGTGTATTCTGTACAGCTAAAATAGCATGAGGTGAGCCTTTTGAGAGAAACTGGTCAATATAATTGTATAAAGTGCAACTAAAGCACTTCCCGGGCAATTATCAGTGATTTTAGTTGCAGAAAATACAGTTAAAGCCTCGCCGGATTGGGCCCTTTGCTTCAAGCTGAATTTCATTCTGATCCGAAGATTACCGGTTCAATGAATATACAAAAGGGTTTCCGTGAAGTCCGGCTGGACTTCGCGGAAACCCTTTTATTTTTCTCGCTGAAACAGCTCCATGCTTAAAGTGACGGCAAGGCCGTTCCCACTAGCTTTAGCCTTAATGACAAATCCCGTCATCTAGCCTGTCAGCACGTCATAACGTCCCTGCTATTTAACGGCTGCGGCTGTGGTCTCTCAGCAGCTCGTCACTGCCGTCCACCTTCACCTCACCGCTCTTGTTGACCCGTGCTTCCTCGCGTCTGACCGTATCCTGTACCTGCTCGGTTCCCTGAACCTCACGTTTGTGAATTCCGACTTCACCGGTAACGACCGTATTCTTACGGACCTCCACCTGCTCCTCGCTCACCGGGATTCGGATCGTTTCATCCGCACCAACCGGCTCTGCTGTTGTGTCATTATTGACGGCACGCCGCTCAATGACAATCTCTTCATGGGTAACCGGGACATTGATCGTTTTCTGCTCTTCGATGATTTCCTTGTGTACGTTGACCTCACCTGTCTGCACCTTGTTCTTGGATACATCCAGCTGTTCTTCACGCAAACGCAGCTTGCGGTCTTCATCCAGATCATTGAACCCGCCAGTTCGTGTACTATCCAGCGTCCCGTCTATGCCATTCGCCGTACCGGAATATACATCTCCCGTCATTCCCGGACGGTTCACATCATCCAGTGCTCTTGCCCCCGGGAGATCATGCTCCGTTGCCGAATTCATCGTATCCAGCCCTGTATCGTCCCTGCCTTCAAGACCGGAGCCGTTGAACGCGGCATCCACGGTATCTGTTACCGAATGACGTGCGGTATCCGCAGCATCGCCGGTTGTATTAGGATCATCCATATAACGGTCTGCGTTCGCTGAATTATGGTTACGGAATATGGAGTATACATCACTTGCCCGCGTGTTATCTGCATCAACCATAACCAGAATGCGTCCTTCATCCACATAGTTGTCGTAACTCTCTGCTTCATCCTCCGGAATACCCAGCCCGATCAGACCGCCCACAAGCCCGCCTGTTCCTGCACCTACGGCTACTCCCGTCAATGTCGCGGCAATTGGTCCCGCAGCAATAATCGGCCCGATCCCCGGTATCGCCAGCGCGCCGATGCCTGCCAGCAGCCCGGTGACACCGCCGAGTATACCGCCTGTTGCTGCACCGGATGCCATGCCCTCAGGCGCCTTGGTTCCTGTCTCATCACTGATCGCTTCAACATCCCGTTTATTTCTCGCTATCACTGAGATATCCTCTGTCAGAAACCCGTGACTCTTCAAGTCTTCAATGGCCCGTGAAGCTTCATGCTCGGTATAGAATACACCTACAATTTTCTTATTCATAACGATTCCCTCCTGGTAGCTTATTTTGTGAATAAGGATTGGTCTCACTTTAACTTTCACATCCCTTACTTAACCAAACAGGCATCCGCGAAACTGATATTTTATAAACTTGTAAACGTAACCTCAAAATTATTTATGAAACAGGAAATAATCCGGGAAATAATTTCCAAACGGATTTCCTCTTGCATTCCGGACACATTTTACTCATATTTACCGTTTCGGAGTCAGCATAGATAACATCCAATTATCCGCCTCATGGCATTTATTAAGCCTTTTAGAACAATGGTCTCAACCGCATTACAGCACCGCCAAAAGAGACTATACTCCTCATAAGACAGGTCAGCCACTCAGATATCTTTTAGGGGGAACCGCGATGAATATGCGTTTGAAGGTGCTCAAGAAACATTTACTTTTCTGCTGCAGCGAACACTGCAATAACCAGGATGTTGAAGAGGTCATGCAGGAATTCAAAGAGCAGATGGTGGAACACGGGATTAACAAAACGGTCAAAATCAACAAAACCAGCTGCCTCGGCCTATGCGGCAACGGTCCTTTTGTCATCGTGTATCCTGACGGAATCTGGTACTACAATGTAACCACCGATGATGTGGCGCGCATTGTAGAGGAGCATCTGGTGAACGGGGTGCCCGTAGAAGAACTCGTTATGCTCAAAATGGAAGCCTGACAGGCAGGAAACGGCGGCGCCGTCTGCGTTATGAATATGTACGTAAGGTCCCTATCCCTTTCAGCGGAGCTGGGACTTTTTGCAGTGTATCTGCCTTGGGGTCCCCGCAAAGTACCTGAGTAATCATCGAAGCCAGAGCCCCACTTTGTGGGGTTATTTTGCGGTTGATCAGCCTTGGTGAAACTGATGTATAATGGGGAATATACGCTTTTTAGGCAAAGAACACTCCCTATACAGGAAAGAGGCTGAAGCATGGCCATATTCAAATATAATTCCCATCGTCCGCACCGCACCAGTCCCGATCTCCATCTCCATTATTGGGGACAGGAGCAATGCGCACCCGGCCATTCCGTCGGACCCGGGGTCCGTGATTTGTACAAAATCCACTTCATTCACGAAGGCACCGGCAAAGTCGTTGTCGGGGAAGCGAGCCACACGCTGGGGGCAGGACAAGCCTTCCTCACCTATCCCCATGTTGTGACGCATTATGCCGCAGACCAGGACAGTCCCTGGACCTACTCATGGATTGCTTTTACCGGAGAAGAAGCCGGATATCTGCTGTCGCAGACGTCACTGTCGCCGGAGCAGCCGGTGTTCCCGATGGATCAAGAGCTGATGCCCTCTCTATTCGAGAGGCTGTCTGAAGCCGCCGATTGCCAGGATGTGCTGGATCTGCCGCTTAAGGTAATCCTCTATGAGTTCTTATCCCTGCTGCTGCGCACGGTTCCGGCCACTGCAAACCTGGTGATTCCTCGTCAAAAGAGTGTCTATGTTGAGCAATGCCTCCACTACCTGCATGCCCATTACTGTGAGAATGTCACCGTGGAGAGCATGTCCGCTTCCCTGAAGCTGGACCGCAAGTACCTCTCCACATTGTTCAAACGGACCATTGGTCTGCCGCCGCAGCAGTATCTGCTTAATTTCCGGATTGCCAAGGCCTGCGAATTGCTGACCGAGACCAGCTGTACCATCGGCGAGATCTCGCATTCTGTCGGGTATCAGGACGCGCTGCTCTTTTCCCGTATGTTCAAAAAGGTTAAAGGCTGCCCCCCCAAAGAATACCGCATCCGCCACACGGATACTGACATTGTTCTATAAACATCATCCATGCTGACATACGATTATCCGCACGGATTCGCTACAATAAGGACGTGGCCTGCCCGGAGAAGCAAACGCTAACATTCCCCGGATAGGGAGCGCCAGTTTGTACACATTAATCACAGAACACACTAACCAACAAATTGTAGGAGGAATAATATGTATATCGCTAGTCCTGAACGCTATGACACCATGAAATATAACCGCACCGGCCGCAGCGGCCTGCTGCTCCCGGCGATTTCGCTTGGACTCTGGCATAATTTCGGCGGCAACGATGTGTTCGAGAACGGCCGGGCCATGGTCCGCCGCGCTTTCGACCTGGGGATTACCCACTTCGATCTCGCCAATAACTACGGTCCGCCCGCAGGTTCTGCCGAAGAGAGCTTCGGACAGATTCTGAAGAAGGATCTCGCTGCTTACCGCGATGAGCTGATCATCTCCAGCAAAGCCGGCTACTATATGTGGCCCGGCCCGTACGGCGAATGGGGCTCCAAGAAGAATCTCGTATCCAGTCTGGATCAGAGCCTGAAGCGGCTGGGCCTGGATTATGTGGATATCTACTATCACCACCGTCCAGATCCGAATACACCGCTCGAAGAAACCATGTCTGCACTGGATCTGCTAGTACGCCAGGGCAAAGCGCTGTATGTCGGTATTTCGAACTACAAGCCTGAAGAGGCGCGTGAAGCTGCGCAGATTCTCCGCCGTCTCGGCACTCCCTGCCTGATTCATCAGCCGAACTATTCGATGATGTCACGCTGGATCGAAGACGGGCTGCAGGATGTGCTGGCTGAAGAAGGCATCGGCACTATCGCCTTCTCTCCGCTGCAAAAGGGTATCCTGACCGACCGTTACCTGAAAGGCATTACCGCGGATTCCCGCGCAGCCGGACCAAGCGTGTTCCTCTCCGAGAAGGAAATCACGGCCGAGGTGATCGCCAAGGTAAGCAAGCTGAACGATATTGCCGCAGCCCGCGGACAGAAGATGTCCCAGCTCGCCTTATCCTGGGTACTCCGCGGCGGCAAAGTGACCTCCGCCCTGATCGGCGCGAGCAAAGTCAGCCAGATCGAAGATGCTGTAGCTTCCCTGAATGCGCCTGAGCTGAGTGCAGAAGAGCTGGAGCAGATCGAGAACATTCTGCGCGGATAACCACGCGCCTGAAAGGCTGAAACAATATCTATTCTTACTTATAACGGCAATCCTGCCCGCCCGGCTGACAGTCAGCGGCGGCAGGATTGCCGTTTTTGCGCATCAGGATGATATAATAGACATAATTACAGTAACGAAAGGACGTCAGGTCAGATGAACACTAACCGTTTGGGACAATCTGATTTATATGTAAGCGCCATGGGCCTTGGCTGTATGACGCTGGGGACGGATGAGGTGAAGGCCGCTGCTATTATTCACGAAGCGCTTGATCACGGAATCAATTTCCTGGATACCGCCGATCTCTATGATGAAGGCCGCAATGAGGAAATCGTCGGCCAGGCGATCCGGCACCGCCGTGCAGATGTAATTCTGGCCACCAAAGTGGGCAACCGCAGAATTCCCGGCCAAGAGGGCTGGAGCTGGGATGCTTCCAAAGCCTATATCCGCTCGGCGGTGAAAGAGAGTCTGCGCAGGCTGCAGACCGATTATATCGATCTGTATCAGCTGCATGGGGGAACGCTGGAGGATGAGATTGACGAGACTATCGAAGCTTTTGAAGAGCTGAAGCAGGAAGGGGTAATCCGTCATTACGGGATTTCCTCCATCCGGCCGAATGTCATCCGGGAATATGTGCAGCGCTCGGGAATAGTCAGTGTGATGAGCCAGTACAGCATTCTCGACAGACGCCCGGAGGAGAGCATCCTTCCGCTGCTGGCCCGGGAGGGCATCAGCCTGATTGCGCGGGGACCGCTGGCCAGCGGTATCCTGACAGAACATGGCCGCAGCAAGGCGGAGCGGGCATATCTGGACTATACTGCTGCGGAGCTGTCAGAGCTGCACGGCCAGCTGATGCAGCAGACTACCCTCACCCGTACCTTGACGCAGACAGCGCTGCAGTATCCGCTGGCAGATCCTACCGTTGCCGCTATTATTCCCGGAGCGAGCAGCCTTGCGCAGCTGCGGCAGAATATTGCATCGGCTACCTCACCGCCGCTCTCTGCCCTTGATCTAGAGGCTGTCCGTAAGGTGAGCAAGGCAGGACGGTATACAGTGCACTTGTAGAGTTGAATGATTCCAAAGCGAAAGAAGCTGCCTTGAAGCTGCAGGAAATCTGCAGTCATTGGACAGCTTCTTTTTCATACATCCGGGGAACAAGTTTGAATTACAGCGATAAATCCGGTTAACTGTGCTTTCTCTTCTTAACGATCCATATAATCACCGAAGCTGCAAATACCAGGGCAGTAATAAGCCATGTCAGCAAAAAGGCCATACCCAGCCCGATATTCGCATCGAGCGCTTCTCTTCTGCTCTCCAGCACCAGCATCACCGCGAGCGGCGCCCCGCTGGCAATCAGCAGAACCGTCATACTGTAACGGGCAAAGTTCGTCCGTTTGTGAATGGCAGCATACAAGCTTATGAAACCAGCAACCAGAAGTACAAATGTCAGCAAAGCTTCCCAGGTTAGTCTGTCCATCAAATCACACCTTCCATCTTCAAGCTAGCGCTCTATGAATCGCTGGGATAACAGCCAGTATAGCTGCTTTGGGAAGCAGACGCAAATTGTGCGAAGTTTCAATACCAACACAAAAAACCACCTGGTGTCTGCACACAGGCGGTCTGAATATTGAATTCTATGAAATTATAGTTTGGAGATCAATTGTACCGCTTCAGCACGCGTAGCCTTCTGCAGCGGATTAAATTTGTTGCCGCCTTGTCCCAGGATCAGCCCAAGCTTCTGGGCAGCGCTGGCATACGGCCGTGCCCAGGCAGCGATGGAACTATAGTCGGTAAATTTAATCTCCGGCTCTCCCGCATTTAGCGGTGTCTTATTCTTATATACATAAGCCTTCATCAGCATCGCTACCATCTCTTGCCGCGTAATCGGCTGATCCGGTGCGAAGCTTGATCCGGAAGTACCGGTCACAATGCCGGCCTCTGCGGCAGCGGCGATCTCGCCGGCATACCATTTGGTTGAAGTCACATCGGTGAAGCTGCCCGCACTCCCTGATTTCAGACCTAGGCTCCGGGCAATAAATGCTGCAAATTCAGCACGTGTTACATTCTGATTCGGAGAGAAGTCCAGATCACTTGTTCCTGTGACCACTTGCTTCGCAACCATAGACTGTATTGCCGCAGCTGCCCAATGAGACGCTGAAATATCTCTGAACGTTTTGCTGTATTGCAGTACGGCATATTGGCTGAAATGACTGGTTTCTGCAATCCAGAAGCCATTATCTAAATGTCCAGGCATGTATTGCAGGTCTCCTGGGTCGCCCAAGTAATAAATCCCGGTCAGATTGCCGTCCACACCTGCATTAACCTTCAGCTTCAGCGTAACCGGAAGGTCAAGCTTGGACAAACCGGTTACTTTCCCGTCCGCTGTAATCAGCGATAATCTTATTTCAAACGCAGCACCTGCGGAAGTGATTATCGTATTTGCCGATTTTCCGGTAATGGCGCCCGTCTTCGTAGCGATTTCCTCACTGGTCAGCGGAGAAAATTCAACAGAGACTTTGGCATCCTTCCATGCATCAGCCGGAACCAGGGCCTTCAGCTGGTCCAGTACTCCACCCGGAATTTGAATGGACAGGTCATCTTTGGCAACGGCCAAAGTGTTATTTGTATCGATTGGCACCGAGCCAGCCGGCAGCAACATCTGCTTAATGTCACTGGCTACGGAAACTGTAGTCTTGCCATTCTCACTGTTCAATACCGTGCTCAGCGGCTTCGCAACACCTGCTTTGTCAACAACAGTGATTACCGGAGCTGCTGGAGTTGAAGCGGCCCCGTTAGTAACCGGGCTGGCGATACCACCGCCGCCTCCGCCTCCACCACCACCAGTGTTACTTCCACCGCCAACCGTACCGCTTCCCGTGCTCTGCGGAGCCGGGAAAAGATAGGCTTGATAGGACCGGTCCCCATCTTTATTTACGGCTGCAATGTTCACATGATAATTTTTACCGTTTTGTAATCCCTGAATCAGATAATTCGTTTGATGAATGGGTGATTTCGTCAATAATTGACCGTCAAGCCATACCAGATATCCGTCCAGATCAGCTTCTGTGTTGCTGTTCCAGGTCAGATTCAACGTCCCGTTCCCTGGTGTTGCTGCAAACCCTGTGGGCTTGTCCGGGAAAAGACCTAGAGAAATATTCTCAGGAAAATAATCAAAGGTATATTGAGCACCGTCTTTGGAGCTGTTTAAGTAAAAGTAGAGCCATCCATATCTTGAATTGATATCAGGCAAATGAATCTCTTTACCGGATGCCGTTGATGAAAGCCGCAAAGTATACATACTATCCGTATTTAACTGGCCGGCAAATCCAAAATGAAAGGTATCATCCTCAAAATTAAAGGAATCCACCTGGTAAATCCCCCCGGAATCATCTGCAAGCTCAAAATCGGAAGCCGCTATTTCATTTGCATCAAATAAATACGGAAAATGGGAGAAATCAGCAGCCTGAGCTCCTGGTAATGTAAGCTGGAAGCTGAATCCCGGATCTGTATCCAGATGCTGGGCGCTTGGCCTGAATGCCAGCATTTCGTCATTAGGCATCAGGGCCGCACCTCTTTTTTTGCCGCTGAGCAGAACTTTGCCTTCCGGTACTAGAGAAGGAGCATACATAGGATAGCTGTAGCGTTCTGACTCATGACCCAGTAAATCTACCGAAGTAAGTTCGAACCTGTGGAGAGAATTATAAGGCAGGTTATAGAACTCGCGATAATAACTCTTAGTTGAAGCCATAAGCTGGTTGTTGTCATAGATATTATAATGAGCCAAACCAAACCTGTCCTCAGTAAGCCAATATGGAGCTAACATCGTAGTTTTATTCAGGAAACTGTACCAGTAGTGCTCGATATACGGAGTAGTAACCTTGTTATCAAACGAATATACATCCCCCGTTACACTTGCGTTGAACCGTCTGATATCGCTCGATTCTACAGTTGCACTGCCGGGAATCAGCCCGGTGGCAATATTTCCATTCACCTTGGCCCAGTATACATGAGCGCTGTTAGAATGGTAGACCTCCCCAATGACTGATTCAGGGACTTGAATCTTGCTGCCATCGGTGCTATCCAGACTCAGTGAAATATTCTCCTGATCAGAGTAAATCACTCCTGAAATCTCTCCTGTGGAGGCATTGTAATAAACTTTCAGTATACTGGCCGCATAGGTCAGTACAGGCGCGCTCAGTGCCAGCAGCATAAGAACTGCAAGCGAAGCGCTAATTTTACGTAAAATGTTGTGCAGAAAAATTCCCCCCGGTGAATATGTAGGATTCGAATTTCGAAAATCCTTCACTACTATACGAGGAACTCCAGAATATTACAATGTGATTTTTAATATATAAACTGTCATTCTTGCTGTTTCTCTACCTGCTTCAACATCGTTTTATAATTTCTGTTCTCCGGGATTATATCCGAGGCAGTCTGCATCTCTTGTACGGCCTTGTCCATATATATTGCATCTCCCTTATCTCGAGCTATTGCTGAATACAAGGCTGCCAGCTGATAGTGTGTCTCATGAGACCATGGCAGCATTTTTTCTGCTCCTAGCAAGGATTGCTCCGCCTTATGCCAGTCCTTCCTGAGCATCTGCGATTCTCCTCCGGCAAGCCGGTTATAACCCAGGGTCAGCCATGTAAAAGCCACTATAGCGCAGACCACCGGCAGCGCTGTAACTGCACCCGTCCAGCGGGAGATGCGGACTGGTCTGGCAGAGAACCCGTCAGCCTCTGCTCCGGTAAGGAGCATAATGAATAGCCCGAAGATCAGCGGATAAGCCAATTCGATATCAAAGGCTATATGGATACCAAACAAGATTATTGCCAGCAGGGCGCTCCGTCCTGTGTGCCCTCTGCGCAAACCTGCCCAAAGCGAACTGGTAATCATTGCAATGAAGGTTAAGCCCCCCAGTATGCCGGTATCCAAAGCCACCTGCAAATACTGCTGATGTGCGTATTTCACAAATACGGAAGGGTACAGCACGGCCCAGCCGCCTCCGCCTACGCCAAGCTGCCAATGCTTGCGCCATAAATGCACAGCATCATTCCAATAGATCCGGCGCAACGCGAATTCAGGCGCATTCCAGGCAATCTCCCGATAAGCCGCCTCGCCGCCCCACACGTTCAAGGCAATGCCGCCGCCCAGCAAGACCGCCGCTGCTGTCAGAGCACTCAGTATTGCAATCTTCTTGCTCTGCCCTGTAATCCATATATATAGCACAACCCCAATCACAGCCAGAATAATCACAGCCCTGGAACCGGAGAGCAGCAGCCCCCCAGAGGAGACAACGCAGGCCAGCCAGTAACGCTTATATCCCGATTGCTGATAGGCGCGCCAACCGGCCGCAATGGCTGCAGCTGCTATCACAGCATAGCTATTCGCATACCCAAGCGTCGATTCCAGTCTTCCCTCCCTGAACAAGCCAAAGACAAGTCCCCATAGGGTCAGCGCTGCACCGCACCAAGCCCATGCCGACCATACCCGGTCACGCTGCTCCGGTGACAGTGTGGCAAACAGCAAAGACAACGGAAGCAGCGACGATATTTTGGCCGCCTCCAGCACCGCCTGTTCAACATCAACCGCCCAAACCGCAGATATCCAATACATCGCTGTGAATACCAGCAGCAGAACGTGTACAGGCAGCAGCATGATCCTGCCCGAGCGTAAAATACAGCTAAACGCAGCAGCATACAGCAGAACATCCAACACCAAAAAGGACCGGGTATGAAAATAACCCGCTCCAAGCAACCCCGCAATCATATAGACCAGTACAACATAGTAAGGCATTGCTGCCAATGATTTTATTTTCGCCATAGTAATAGACTTTTTCGACAGACTTTGCGGAAAAACCTCTATGCAGATCCTTCATCCGCCAAAAAACGTTGTAATATACACCATCGCCAGCAGGCCGAATATAAACGAATAGGTTGAAGGCCGCTCATACCCATGGCCGTGGCTCTCCGGGATCAGCTCCTTATAGACAATGAATAGCATCGCACCGGCCGCGAAGGCCAGCCCGTAACCGACTACATTCTGCACATAGCTGGCTGTAAAATACCCGATGACTGCCGACACCATCTCCATGAGGCCGGTCAGGAAGGCAATAGTCAATGCCTTGCGCCGGGTCGCACGGGCATTCATCAGAAATATTGCCAGGATCAGGCCTTCGGGCATATTCTGGGCACCGATCGCAATAGCTACCATGGGCCCCAGGCTCGCCTGCTCACTGGCATAGCTGAAGCCGGTACTCAGCCCCTCGGGAATATTATGAATGAACAGCGCGATCATCACGAGCAGCGCTTTGGAATCCAGATTGCTGAGACCGGGCTTGTTCTCCACATCAATATGCGGAATATGGCTCTCGATCAGATCAAGCAGAAGCACCCCGGTAATCAGACCCAGAGTAAGAGCGATGATTCCCGACTCTTTGATCGCCTGCGGCATCAGTCCGAAGGTGGTCGCGGACACCATAATACCGGCGGTAAAGGCCACCAGCACATCTTTCCACAGCTCAGACAGCCGCTTCACGAACAGGATGGGAATCACGCCAAGAACCGTAGCCATTGCAGATAAAAAGCTGCCTAGAAACGCACTCGCCAAGTCTTCAACCCCTTTTGTGGACAGGACTTATAGACAAGCTTATGCTTCCGGCAGCCTTAAATATAACCAGGCTTCCATTATTTTCTTCCCATACAGATTGAACCGGTGGCGCCCAGCCAGAGTTCAATTGCATTTTGTACAACAGATCAGCCCTAGATATGCTTAAAAAATTGAATCTATTGTACTCTGTACAGCAGATCCCAATAGAAAGGGTGTTATGGAGCCGGACTTCAGCAATCAATTGTATGAAATACATTAGAATCTGATGGTGATGAATGACATGAATTACTCCAGCCTCGCCCACTTCTCAAACAACCGGTCTACCCGTCCGCCGATGGCCTCCTCGGACACTGCCTTGATTTTTCCTTGTTCAAAAACCACCTTCCCGCCAACGACTACTGTCCGGATCGCTCCCGGCTGCATGGCATAGACCATGTTCGCGAACAATTCCCGCTTCGGAGCCAGCGACAGATCCTGAAGGTCGAGCGCCGCGAAGTCGGCGTACTGCCCGGTTTCGAGCGAACCCACCGGCAGCTGCAGAATCTCCCCGGCACTCCGGGTGCCCATCCGGTACACCTGTCCGGCAGTGATGCAGGTACCGTCCAGCCGGCTGACCTTCTGCAAAAGCGCACACATACGCATCTCCTCATACACGCTGATCCGGTTATTGCTGCAGCCTCCGTCAGTCCCGAGTGTCACTCTGACGCCTGCCTTCAGCAGGTCGGGAATGCGGGTCACGCCGTCAGCCAGAAACATATTACTGGACGGACAGTATGCCAGCGACCCGCGTCTTGCGCCAATCAGTTCAATCTCGGAATCCTCCAGCCAGACCAGATGAACCGCAATCATCCGCTCGTCGAGAACGCCCAGGGAATCCAGATAATGCACAGGCCGCAGGCCATAGTCACGTTGGATCTCTTCTACCTCGAACATTTCTTCCGCCACATGGATATGAAAAGGCGTATCCAGCTCCATAGCCAGCTTATGCCCGGCCCTAATCATCTCCGGTGAAGCCGCATGCGGGCTATGCGGAGCCGGATGTACCGTAACCATGGGATTGCCCTGATACTTCTTGGCTAATGACCGCGTCCGCTCTACAGCCTCCGGAACCGTCTCCCGGTAAGCAAGTGGTGCCCCGGCCCAGTCATACATCGTGCGGGCAAATACAAGCCGGATTCCCAGATCACCCGCGGCCCGGATCACAGCTTCATCGTAGGCAGTTCCGCCATTATGCACATAGAAGAAATCACAGACGGTCGTGATTCCGTAGCGCAGCATCTCTCCGAAGGCAAGCAACGCGCCGGTATAGATGGCCTCTTCATCGAGAAGCGGTGTGTACTTGTACAGGGCCTGATCCCGCCAATCCAGAAACGGCTTATCAATCGCAATCCCGCGCAGCAGGCTCTGGAAGGAGTGATTATGTGAATTGACGGTACCGGGAACGATAGCTCTGCCCTCCCAGTGGATGTGCCTGGCATCGGGATAGCGGCCCAGCAGCTCTTCACGCTCTCCCACATCCGAAATCCTCCCGTTCTCCACCAGCAGGGCACCATTCTTCTTGAATTCGTCCTGCGTGTACAGAACATCTGCTGAATATATTTCGCGCATGGCTTGATCCTCCTAACAGCTTAGTTGCTCATCAAGTGCCAGAATAGACTGCAGCAGGACATTGCCCGCCTTCTCAATATCCGCCATCCGGCTCTCTTCCTCCGGGCAATGGCTTTTGCCGCCCAGGCTCGGTACGAAGAGCATTCCTGCGCGGGTCAGCGAAGCCATATGGGTAGCATCATGACCGGCCATGCTGCCCAGGTGCAGGCCGGGAATCCCCAGCGCCTCTGCCTGTGCAGTACTCACATCAATGACCCGTGCATCCATTGGCTGCGGCGCCTGATCCAGAATCAGCCGCCTGATCCAGAATCAGCCGCCGCTCCAGCCGGAGGCCTCTGCTTCGGGCAATAGCCTCAGCCTGCTGGCTCCAGTCCTCTATCATCTCCTGAATCTGCTGGCGGGCCGCTCCCCTGGCCTCCAGGTGGAAGAGTACCTTCTCCGGAATAATATTGGCGGCATTCGGTTCATTGCTGATCCGCCCGATCGTGCCTACGGCTTCATCCGCCGGATGCTTCCGGCAGACCGCTTCGAACGCCAGCATCATCTCGGAAGCGCCCATCAGTGCATCCTTCCGGTCCTGCATCAAGGTGGTTCCTGCATGATTCGCTTCTCCCGTGACGGTAATCTCCTCGCGGTAAATTCCCGTGATGGCGGTGACGATTCCCACTGGAATGCCCCGGTCCAGCAGCCGCTTACCTTGCTCAATATGGACTTCGAGAAAAGCCGCAAGCGCCTCGGGGTCCCTCCGGCATTGTTCGAAATGCTCAGGATCGCCGCCTGCCCGCCGCAGCGCCTCCGTCAGCAGCTGCCCCTGATCATCGCGCACTCCGGCAAGATCACCCCGGCTGAGCTTGCCCGCTACCGCCCGGCTGCCAAACGTGGAGAGTCCGAACGGATTAGGTTCTTCCGCGCTGAAGGAGACCAGCTCCAGCGGATGCCGGGTGCTGATCTTGTTCTCTTCCATTACATTCATGACCTCCAGAGCCAGCAGAACCCCAAGCGCACCGTCATATTTCCCGCCGTTTGGAACCGTATCGATGTGGGAGCCAAATGCGATCACCGGAAGGCTCTCCCGTGCTCTGCCGGAAGCACAGGAACCGCCGGCAGCTGCGGAATTTCCTGACGGATCTGAAATCCTCTGCCCATCGGGAACTCCTGAAACCTCTAAGTCTTCCGGAGCCTCTGGACACTCCATAACATCCGAATCTCCGGATATAGTCCCCTGTCCCGTTCCCCTCCGGGTGGCCCAGATATTCGCCGCTTCATCTACCCTGACCCTAAGCTGCAGATCCAGCAGCTTACTCTTGAGCCACTGCCGTGCTGCCAGTTCGGCCTCAGTGAAGGTCGTCCGGTCCAGGCCTCCGGTCTGCACATTCAGGCCGAACTTGGCCAGCTCCCGGATGTTATTCTGCAGACGTTCCGCATTAATCCGCAAGGATCTCATCACCATACCCTCCGTCCGTTCTGAATGACTGCCTCACCCTTCTTGAACACGGTATCCACCAGATTCACTGCGTAATGGTACTGGAGGTAGAGAACATTCGGCGCATCGAACATTACCAGATCTGCCTGTTTGCCAACCTCAATGCTGCCGATCACATCCGCACGGCAGATCGCATGTGCCGCGTTGATTGTACAGGCCGTCAGCACCTCCGCCGGAGTCATGCCCATCGTCAGGCAGGCCAGATTCATAATAAACGGCAGCGATTCCGTCGGGGAGGAGCCGGGATTGCGGTCGGTCGACAGCGCAACAGGCACACCGGCATTAATCATCGCCCGCGCATCCGCAGGCTTCGCCATCAGGAAAAAGGCTGTACCCGGAAGCAATACGGCGATTACTCCGCTCTCCGCCATCGCCTGTATGCCAGCTTCGGAAGCATGCAGCAGATGATCCGCTGTTACTGCCCCCAGCTCGGCGGCCAGCTCCGCCCCTCCGCAGGAGACAATCTCATCGGCATGGAGCTTGGGCTTCAGCCCCCAGCTCCGGCCCGCCTCCAGAATGTCCCTGGACTGCTCCACCGTGAATACTCCCTCTTCGCAGAACACATCACAGAACTCCGCCAGCCCCTCCCGGGCCACAGCCGGAATCATCTCTTCAATCACACTGCGGACATATCCATCCGCATCGCCGCGATATTCCACCGGCACGGCATGGGCGCCCATGAATGTGGACACCACATCCACCGGATGGGAAGCACCCAGTCTGCGGGCTGCGCGCAGCTGCTTCAGCTCATCCTCCAGCCGCAATCCGTATCCGCTCTTGGCTTCGATGGTCGTTACTCCATGCGCCAGGAAACGGTCCAGCCGCTTCACGGTTTCGGCGATCAGCTGCTCCTCCGTAGCTTCCCGGGTCCGTTCGGTGGAATACAGAATTCCACCTCCGGCATTTAGAATGTCCATATATTTAGCGCCTTGCAGCCGCAGATTCAGCTCAAACTCCCGGGAGCCGGCAAAAACGGCATGGGTATGGGGATCGACCAGCCCCGGTGTGACGGTCTTCCCTTCCGCTGAGAACACCGTCACCTGCTTATCTCCGGCATGCTGCTCCACATAGCTGCGCGCATCCTCATCACTGCCGACGAAGGTGAAGATACCGTCTTCGATCACAATCCCCCCGTGCCCGATTAGCCCGAGCTCCTCCATGTCCTTGCCCGTCTTCGGCTTATTGCCGGCACCGCCAAGCGTCGCGATCTGCGCAGCGTTCTGAATATAGATCATCACTTGACTCCTTTCGGGTCAATCAGCATAGGCATCACAATGCCTTGAGCCTTGGCTGTCTCCACAGCCAGGGGGTAACCCGCATCCGCATGGCGGACTACGCCCATCCCCGGATCTGAGGTCAGCACCCGTTCAAGCCGTGCTTCCGCTTCCTTCGTTCCATCCGCCACCACGACCATTCCGGCATGCTGCGAATAGCCCATGCCGACGCCTCCGCCGTGGTGCAGCGATACCCAGCTGGCGCCGGCAGCGGTATTGACCAGTGCATTCAGCAGCGGCCAATCCGATACCGCATCACTGCCGTCACGCATCGCTTCCGTCTCCCGGTTGGGGGAAGCGACAGAGCCTGCGTCGAGATGATCCCTGCCGATAACAATTGGCGCAGACAGCTCTCCGGATGCCACCATATCATTGATAATCCGCCCGAACTTCGCCCGTTCACCGTAGCCGAGCCAGCAAATCCGTGCAGGCAGCCCCTGAAAGGAGATCTTCTCCTGCGCCAGAGTAATCCAGCGCTGCAGCCCTCCGTTATCCGGGAATGCCTTCAGAATAGCCGCATCCGTCTTATAGATATCTTCAGGATCGCCCGACAGGGCGACCCAGCGGAACGGTCCTTTGCCTTCGCAGAATTGCGGGCGGATGTAGGCCGGGACGAAGCCCGGGAAGTCAAAAGCCTGCTTCACGCCTTCATCATAGGCAACCTGGCGGATATTATTGCCGTAGTCGAAGGTAACCGCTCCCCTCCGCTTAAGCTCCAGCATCGCTTCCACGTGGCGGGCGATACTCTGTTTGGCCAATTTGACGTATTCCTGCGGGTCCTGAACTCTCAGCTGCTTAGCCGTATCCACCGTGAAGCCTTCCGGCACATAGCCGTTCAGCGGATCATGGGCCGAGGTCTGATCAGTCAGAATATCCGGGACAAAGCCCCGGGATATCATCACCGGCAGCACTTCTGCCGCATTGCCGAGCAGGCCCACCGAGAGCGCCTGCCCGGCATCCCGGGCTGCTTCAGCCAGCGACAGCGCCTCATCCAGCGTTTCGGCCAGCACATCGCAGTAGCGGGACTGGATTCTTTTCTCAATCCGCGTCCGGTCCACATCGATGCCGATGAATACCCCGCCGTTCATGGTGACAGCCAGCGGCTGCGCGCCTCCCATGCCGCCGAGTCCCGCGCTAAGTGTGATCGTCCCCCGAAGTGAACCGCCGAAATGCTGTCTCGCACACTCCGCGAACGTCTCATATGTCCCCTGCACAATTCCCTGTGTGCCGATATAAATCCAGCTGCCCGCCGTCATCTGCCCGTACATCATCAGCCCTTTCTGGTCCAGCTCATGGAAGGTACTCCAGTTGGCCCAGGCCGGCACCAGATTGGAATTGGCCAGCAGCACGCGCGGGGCATCACGATGGGTGCGGAAGACGGCAACAGGCTTACCGGACTGTATCAGCAGAGTTTCGTTGTCTTCGAGCATCTTAAGGGAGCGCACAATAGCATCATAGCTCTCCCAGTTGCGCGCAGCCTTGCCGATCCCGCCATAGACAACCAATTGCTCCGGGTGCTCCGCCACCTCGGGGTCGAGATTGTTCATCAGCATGCGCAGCGCCGCTTCCTGCACCCAGCCCTTGGTGTTCAGCCCGCTGCCTCTTGGCGCGCGGCAGACTCTTGGTTCATCCATACTCATGTTCTTAACTCCCCTTCCTCCATTGAATATGCTGATCATGCCGGGAACCCGGTGACTGCTTATGCTGTAGATAACTCCCCTTTCAGCGGGAAACTTTCATACATGGTTGAATGTAGCGTTATCCCGCAAGAGAGCAAATTACAATTTTGATTAAAAATCCTGCACAAAATACAACATTCCCTTCATCAAATCGGCCGTAACCGGAGATTGTTGTAGAAAATACAGCATTCCTCCTCTTCCAGCCGGCTTAGCGGGAGAAATGTTGTATTCCATACAACAATCCCCCTGAACACCCGGGTATCCAGGTATCAAAGTTGCAAAATTTACAACAATTATGCCTATAGCGGCTGAACTAAAGTTCTCAGCCGGCTTCCAGACATGAACTCCAAGCAAACAGTTTCATTACCGCCCCATTGCCTCGTTTAAAACTCGCCAAAAGGCTTGATCGGCCGAACCCCGTCCTCCAGTAACTAACCGGTTAGCGGAATCGAATGTTTCTGCTTGCCCTTGATCAGGAATGAAACGGAACCAGCGCGAACAGCTCCTCCAGCACATCCGCTTCCTTCATCCACTCGGCGATGGTGGCGAAATCACCGGACAGCACCCGGTCCCCGTCCACGAACGGGACCAGCTCCCGGCAGCGGTCATACAGCCATTTCGTGCCCGCCCCGAGCAGCTGCGGCCCCCGAAAATCGGCTGCCTGCGCCCCGCAGAGCAGCTCGATCGCCAGCACCGCATAGGCATTGTCGACGATCTGCTTCGCCTTCCGGGCGCCGATCGTGCCCATGCTTACATGATCCTCCTGATTGCCGGAGGAGGGGATAGAATCCACACTGGCCGGATGAGCCAGTGATTTATTCTCGGACACCACAGATGCCGCCGCATACTGGGCGATCATGAACCCGGACTGCAGCCCTCCGTTCTTCGTCAGGAACGGGGGCAGTCCCTCGTTCAGCTGCGGATTGACCAGCCGCTCGATCCGCCGCTCGGCAATATCCGCCAGCTCCGCCGCGCTGATGGACAGATGATCCATCGGCAGCGCAACCGGCTGCCCGTGGAAGTTCCCGCCCGAGATCACCTTGTCTTCATCCGCGAAGATCAGCGGATTGTCTGTGGCCGAGTTGATCTCAATCTCCAGCTTCTCTGCGATGTAAGCCAGCGCATCACGGCTTGCGCCGTGGACCTGCGGCGCGCAGCGCAGCGAATAGGCGTCCTGCACCCGCACTTCCCCCTGATTAGTCATCAGCTTACTGCCGGCTGTCAGATTGCGGATATTATCGGCCGCCTGGCGCTGGCCTTGATGCGGACGAACCGCATGCGTCGCCGGGTCGAACGCATCCCGGACCGCCCGCAGCGCCTCACAGCTAAGTGCGGCCGTGCAGTCCGCCCAGTTGGCCAGATTCAGCGCATCCCAGCAGGCCAGCGTGCCGACAGCGGTCATCACCTGTGTTCCGTTGATCAGGGCCAGCCCCTCCTTGGCCGCAAGGACAATTGGCGCAAGCCCCGCTTTGGCCAGCGCTTGAGCACCAGGCATCCGTATACTCTGATAATAGGCTTCGCCTTCGCCGATCAGAACCAGTACCATATGCGACAAAGGGGCAAGGTCACCGCTTGCGCCCAGGGAGCCTTTTTCCGGAATTACCGGAACTACGCCCCGGTTAAGCATCTCCACCATCAGCCGGATCACCTCCAGACGGATGCCGGAATAACCAAGGGATAAGGCGTTTATCCGCAGCAGCAATATTGCGCGCACGACCTCCTCAGGGAACGGCTCGCCAATTCCGCAGCAGTGGCTGCGGATCAGATTAAGCTGCAGCTGCTTCGTATCCTCCGGCGAGATGTACGTATCACTGAATTTGCCGAAGCCGGTCGTGAGGCCGTACACCACTTTTTTCTCCAGCAGGAGCTTCTCTACATATTGGCGGGTACGGTCCACCTTGCGGCAGCTCTCCTCGCTCAGGTCCACCATCCGATAATACCGGGCCACCTTAACAACTTCCTCAATGGTTAAAGTATTGCCGCGGATCATGACGGTTTGATTGTCTATTTCGGGCATATGCCTCACCTGCTTCCCGGGTAATAGAAAAAGCCCATACCCTAATAGAGGTACCGGCTTCTATATCACTAATCGCTAAATTACGGCTAATAATCCCTAGATATGATTGAATCCAAATCCTACCGCTTCATGCTCAAAGCCTTTTTTGGGCGCACCGATCGTACCGTAGGCACAGACGGCAATCCATTCCCCTTCATGCTCCACGCTGCCGGACATCATCCCCCGCACTGAAGCCGATGCTTCTCCCATGCCGGAGATCTCCTCTTTTCTTGACGTTATATAATATGCCTTACACTCGCTAATCATGAATAATCCTCATTAAAAACAAGTTAGGGCAGTCCCCCAGATCCGGGAGCCTGCCCTAATACATATGATATTCCGTCCTGAAGTCAGCCTTCATCCGGAGTTAACCTCGGCTCTCCCGCTCAAACTGCTCTAAATACCGCCCAAGCCCTTTCTCCGCAAGCTCATTCTTCGGAATAAAACGCAGTGCGGCGGAATTCACCCGGTAATGCAGCTTCGCCGGCTCCGGGCCATCGTAGGATAAATCCCCCAGATAAGCCCCGCTCAGCCTGCTGCGCAGCACCGTCCGCACTTCACCGCTGCCGTAGTCCGCTTCTCGGCGGATCAGCCCCTCTTCCACCGGCTTGGTGAACCCGGGCCAGCCGGTACCGGCATCGAATTTGTCAGTGGAGCTGAATAGCGGATCCCCGCTGATAATATCGGCGTAGATCCCTTCCCCGAAGTGGTTCCAATATTCGTTCTGATACGGCGGATCCATAGCCTTCTTCTGGGTGACCTCATATTGCAGCTCTGTCAGTTGCTTCAGCAGCTGCTTCTTGTCTTCGCGGCTGTTCCAGTGCAGCTCCGTGAAATCATCACGGCCTGAACCCTTCTGGTACAGCTTGTAGTCCAGCGGATGGGTTCTATAATAATGCTGATGCTCCGCTTCCGCCGGATAGAAGGCTGCTGCCGGCAGAATCTCCGTCACAATCGGTGCTTTGAACCGCTTGCTGGCCTGAAGCGCCGCCTTCGACAGCTCCGCCTTCTGCCGCTGCTCTTCGCTGTGTACAAAAATCGCCGCCTCGTAAGCCCGCCCCCGGTCCATGAATTGCCCGCCGCCGTCTGTCGGATCAATCAGCTGCCAATAAATGTCCAGCAGACGTTCATAAGGGAAACGTTCCGGGTCAAAGGTGATCTGCACCGCCTCCCTATGCCCTGTAGCTTCTCTTCCTATTGCCTCGTAGGTAGGATTCTCCGTATGTCCGCCCGTGTAACCGGATACCACCGAGACTATACCCGGCAGCTCGTCGAACGGCTTGACCATACACCAGAAGCAGCCGCCGGCGAAGGTGGCCACCTGGAGTGTATTGTTAGTAGTCAAACAGACCGCCTCCTTGTACTCTTTTCCCCTATTATATATGAATATCCTTTTTCACGAGAGCAGAATACGCTGTGAATGCTCCATACTTCCCCGGGAGATCCCGTCCGTTGGCCAGCTCGTCCAGCACCAGAATAGCTATGATGTGAATCTGCGTCTCTCTGGGCTTATTTAGGCCTATTTGAGTCTGTTTGATTGGTTTGAACGGGCCCGCTTCTTTTCTTCACGCCGGTTGGAATCCCATAGCTCCTTATGCATCCAGCCTGCGAATACGAGCATTACGAGGGTCAGAATCAGGACATACTCCCTCATGATGCCCGATAGGCTGCCGTCCGTATTATATCCGAGAATGATGTTCAGCCGTCCCCACAACAGATTGAGACATAGCAGTGCTACAGCCCCGTAGGTAACCCATACACTCCGGAGATACAAATTATACGTCCGCAAGGGGCCTCGTCCCATAAAATACCTGCGGTAACGGATAACATAAGCAGTAAAAGCAATAAAGGCTATCGTTTCCAGTGTGATCAGTGTCAAGTCAACAATTTCCATGCAGATCATCTCCCCTTCTACCTAAGCCGGTACGGTGCAGATCAATGAGTCTCTCCAGATCATTGGATTCATACGCTTCCTGAATTTCGCCCAAGGTATCGATTTCATGCTTGACCCGGCTGGGCTTCATCTCGTGTTTTCTGAATATATCGAGGAGCTTCACTTGTTGACGACCTCCTCATCTTTAGGTTTCTTCTCCGCAGTGCCTCTCTCGATTAGCAGCTTGACGAGCGTACGGTTATATTCATTCAGCTGCTTTTCGTTCTCTTCATCACGTTTCTGGTAATTCTGAATCACTTTCTCTTTGTTCGCAATTTGCTTAATACTCCAGATTAATGCAGTAGATAACAGGACATTTAGCACGACCGAACCATTGTTATTCACAAAAAGGCCAGTCAATGCACTGAAATCCATGGGTAGTCCCCCCGTTCCTATAATGTAATCTAGATTCTGTCATCAGAAATGAATGCGCCCTTACCCCCTGTCCACTTTTTCGCCACCAGCCATTACTACCGCTCCAATCACAACACCCTCATAGTAATCTACTCTTTCAAAAGCATTTCTGATTGGGTGCAGCAGTATATTGTTAGAGCGGGGGGCGGGCGGGTGTGCGGATAGATGTCCGAACAATGAAATTGTCTCTTCAGTGAGTATCCATAACAAAAAAAACCTTGCCCGGCCTGGCAAGGTTTTGAAAAAGCGAATAATTAACATTAATACAACACTTATTCGTTTGTAATTCTGGATGAAGTTCACTTTCACCCAATTTATAACTTCAGCATTGAAAAGTAAGGAGCTTTGCCTAACGTAAGATTAATCAATTTTCAAATCTAAGATATATTCTACTCATGATTTAGCGGCATTCTGCTATGTGCATTGAACTCTTTCTTTATTCCTGATATTTGCACGTCAGCAGTAGTCATATTACCTTGTTTCTGTAAAACGGTTTCGGCAATTCGACGCTGTGGATAGCATCTACTGTCCCGAGCGTCAACCAATCCGCAAACTTCTCCTGTGAATCCAACATATGATCCGCCCGCTCTTTCGCTTACCTGTATATCCCTGCGGAAGATCGCCTGCTATGCCTAACGTTATCCAGTTGACAAAGTCATAAGGGGAATCTGTGGCTTTATCCGCACGGATTCTTAACGTATCCATGAAACCCGTCCCAATCTCTTTGAAACTGTCCAGCGATTTTAACAATGCATTTTTCCCTAACGTTATCCAGTTGACAAAGTCATAAGGGGAATCTGTGGCTTTATCCGCACGGATTCTTAACGTATCCATGAAACCCGTCCCAATCTCTTTGAAACTGTCCAGCGATTTTAACAATGCATTTTTCGGCTTCTCTGGTGCTTCCGCTTGTTCATCCGGCGCTTTGCTTTTAAACAGATTATAGCTTTCTAAACCTGCCATAGTTGATGCAATATGATGAGTCTGTTACCTATTTAAATAATTCTAGCCATCACTGTCATCATCCCATAGTGAATCAAATTCTTCATCCGTCATACCGCCACTTCCTTTTATATGAGGAGCGTAATAATGCCCATTTGCATCAATAATGTATTCAACCTGTGACTTTTCATCAGAAATAATAATAGAAAATTCACTATCCGCATGATAAATTGTAGGTTCTATTGTAACTAAGACAATCCATGTAATCCCTTCTACTCCATCAAATCCATCATATGATTTTACAGTTCTTTCATTATTAATTACAATTTTTCCTGATAAATTGTATTTCTCTGTATATGCCGAAGCAATCTCCAATGCTTGCTTACTTGATAAGTTCATACTTAATTGTTCTCCTTTCAATCTGTGAATCCTGTCCAATCTCGTGGTGGCCATTCTCCATGCCTTACTTTATAAATATACTTCATAGAAAATAATATTTCGGCTTCTGAAAACTTATCTTTGTTCTTCATTATTTCGTTAAAAACATACTCTTCCCTTTCGAGTCTTGATTGCTTTAAATAATTTTCTTTTCCCAACTTCATCCATTGCTCAGCATGGTATGATTCATGAACAGCACTTAAATAGGTTGGGTTTTTTCTTAAGATTATCGATCCAGTATCTGGATCGAAAGCAGCAGCCACATCATCCGGTAATATACTTCCTTTTTTATCAGGAATAAGTTCAATTCCTTTTCCATTCATTTCTTTTTTAAACAACTTCAATTCACTTATGCTAATTAATCTTTGTCCATTGGATGTTATTCTGACTTCACCGCTAACAGGCATGTCTGCCCATTCTTTGTAATCAAAATTTCCCGTCCCCTCAATACCCTGCCCGCCCTTATCTTTACTGAATATATCCATCCCATTGTCAGCTGCATTTTTTGAAATCATCGGTTTCGGCAATTCGCCACCTGTAGATAACAAGGACTTTTCCAAGGGACCCACCAACAACGATACTACTCCCAAACTGTTCAGCCAATGCTCTGCGGACCAGCTTTCTTCGGGGTGGAATGCCCCCTTCCCCATTTCTACTGTCCCGAGCGTCAACCAATCCGCAAACTTCTCCGGTGAATCCAACATATGATCCGCCCGCTCTTTGGCTTGCCTGTATATCCCTACGGGAAGATCGCCTGCAATGCCTAACGTTATCCAGTTGACAAAGTCATAGGGGGAATCTGTGGCTTTATCCGCACGGATTCTTAACGTATCCATGAAACCCGTCCCAATTTCTTTGAAACTGTCCAGCGATTTTAAGAAAGCATTTTTCGACTTCTCTTCCCTACGGGAAGATCGCCTGCAATGCCTAACGTTATCCAGTTGACAAAGTCATAGGGGGAATCTGTGGCTTTATCCGCACGGATTCTTAACGTATCCATGAAACCCGTCCCAATTTCTTTGAAACTGTCCAGCGATTTTAAGAAAGCATTTTTCGACTTCTCTGGCGCTTCCGGTTGTTCATCCGGCGCTTTGCTTTTAAACAGGTTATAGCTTTCTAATTGCGCAAATGAGGAAGTTAACCGGGCGACGTCTCCCCAAGCTTCTGCACCTTGGTTCGTCATCATATGTACGCCTAAATTGACCCCTGTAGCTATCATTTGCTTCATTGTAGCATGAATGCCTTCCAGCTGCCCCTTCGCCCAATTGCCCTGAACTCCATCTTCCATCCCCATCCGCAGCAGCAGTAGATACGCTTCATTCTGTACCAGAGGTACGTTACCAGACGTAATGGACGGATCATACTTACATGCCTTGACTGCAGGCTGCTTGAAGTAGACACTCAGATCCTTCCCCGCCTGGTACTGGACCTCATCCACTCCAAACGATTTCAGCTTCGCCCGTGCCTCTTCCGCCAACTGGTGCACCCTATCCATCTGCGCCTGGTTTCCAAATGCCTGGTACACACCAAAAGCCGTCTGCGCCTTTGCGATCTGGTCCCGTGCTTCGTAGATATCCTTGAGCTTGCTTTGCACGGCAATGGAGTCCACTGTCCCCAGGCCGGACTGACTGTTCATGTCCAGAAGCTTCCGCACCATTGGATCGCTGTTCAGTTCATCCTTGCCGCTCAGGATCGCTATCGAAGAAATCAGGTTGGTTGATATCTTCTGGGCAAAGGCCGGAATTGGCAACCTTTCCACGCTCCCGAACCCTGCTCCAAAACTTCCGAACATACCGCCAAAAATGCCGAACTGCTGGCTGAGCTGGCCCGCCTGACGCTTGCTTTCGTCCTGCACGTCCTGAACACCCTTCACCGCTATCCGAATGAGATCCTCGAGCTTCTCCGCCTCTACAGTCAGCTCGTTGATAAGCACCTGAGCTTGCAACCGGCCTGTCCCTATGGGTAGCCCGTCCCATTGGCTGGCCTGGCCTTTCAGTTGCAGGTACAACCGGTTCGTGTCTTCACTTACCTGGCTTATTTTCGTTTGCAGACGCCGGGCTTCATCGGCGTCAAACACCATTTTTCCAGCTGACATTCCTTCCCTCCAATTCTTTATACACTACTTCATCGTTGGAAAGCTTATGTAAAACAAGAAGATTGCTAATAACCTATATATCGGTTTAATTTTCCATTTAATCACTAGTTATCCTTACTTTTGAATCCTCAAAGCTAAAAAAAGGCTTCCCACAAGTTTATTGAACTCGTGAGAAGCCTCTAATTGTATTACCCTATGTGGGGAATTGAACTCCCCAACAGCTCCCCCCCTTGCCTCAGCAAGGGTTTTTCGCTGTCTTACATCATGCCGCCCATACCGCCCATGCCGCCCATATCAGGCATTCCGCCCTTTTCCGGTTCTGGCTTGTCAGCGATAACAGCTTCAGTAGTCAGGAACATTGCAGCTACGGAAGCCGCGTTCTGCAGAGCATAACGGGTTACTTTCGCAGGGTCAACGATACCCGCTTCGAACATGTTTACCCACTCATCGGTAGCAGCGTTATAGCCGATACCTACAGCTTCTTTTTTCAGACGGTCCACGATGACGGAACCTTCCTGGCCTGCGTTAGCAGCGATGGTGCGAACAGGTTCTTCCAGTGCGCGCAGCACGAGGTTAACGCCGGTTCTTTCGTCGCCTTCAGCTACTACAGCAGCAACAGCAGCATATACGTTCACAAGAGCAGTACCCCCACCGGATACGATACCTTCTTCAACCGCAGCGCGGGTTGCGTTCAGGGCATCTTCGATGCGCAGCTTGCGCTCTTTAAGTTCAGTTTCAGTAGCAGCACCGACTTTGACAACGGCTACGCCGCCAGCCAATTTAGCCAGACGCTCCTGCAGTTTTTCTTTGTCGAACTCGGAAGTAGTTTCTTCCAGCTGGGAGCGGATTTGGCTTACGCGAGCATTGATATCCGCTTTGTCGCCGCTTCCGTCTACGATTGTAGTGTTTTCTTTGGTTACGCGCACTTGGCGTGCGTTACCCAGTTGCTCGATGGAAGTGCTTTTCAGATCAAGTCCAAGCTTCTCAGTGATCACTTGGCCGCCTGTCAGAGCAGCGATATCCTGCAGCATAGCTTCGCGGCGGTCGCCGAATCCAGGAGCTTTAACAGCTACTGCATTGAAGGTTCCGCGCAGTTTGTTCACGATCAGCATTGCCTGAGCTTCGCCTTCGATATCTTCAGCGATGATAACCAGCGGACGCGCCTGTTGAACGATCTTCTCAAGCAAAGGAAGAATTTCCTGAGTGCTGCTGATTTTTTTGTCAGTGATCAGGATGTACGGGTTCTCCAGAACAGCTTCCATTTTGTCCGTATCTGTAATCATGTACGGGGAAATGTAACCGCGGTCGAACTGCATACCTTCTACCACTTCAAGCTCAGTCAGGAATCCGCGGGATTCTTCAACGGTGATAACGCCGTCTTTGCCGACTTTTTCCATAGCTTCAGCAATCAGTTGGCCTACTTCTTCGTCAGCAGCAGAGATAGCAGCTACTTGTGCGATAGACTGGGAATCTTCGATAGGTTTGGAAATTCTCTGCAGTTCAAGAACAGCAGCTTTAACCGCTTTGTCGATACCTTTACGCATAACCATAGGGTTAGCGCCTGCAGTAACGTTCTTCAGACCTTCGCGGATCATGGCTTGAGCCAGAACTGTTGCAGTTGTAGTACCGTCACCGGCTACATCGTTAGTTTTGGTAGCAACTTCTTTAACAAGCTGCGCGCCCATGTTCTCGAATGCATCTTCAAGCTCGATTTCTTTGGCGATAGTAACACCATCATTAGTGATCAGCGGGCTGCCGAATTTCTTCTCAAGCACCACGTTACGGCCTTTAGGTCCGAGTGTAACTTTAACCGCATTTGCCAAAGCATCAACCCCGCGCAGCATAGCGCGGCGGGCGTCTTCACTGAATTTAATTTCTTTTGCCATTGTGTTGTTAACCTCCTAAAAGTTTTGTGTAGCATTCGCTTCATTGATTTCACTTCGTACAAAACTCGCTTCGAAAGCATAAACTTAAGTTTTGTGTATATAAGTAATCGGGGTCTAACTTATGAAAGGCTCTAAGACTAGTCAAGAATCGCGTGAATGTCGCTTTCTTTCATAATCAGATATTCTTTGCCTTCGTATTTGATTTCAGTTCCGGCATATTTCGAGAAAAGCACACGGTCGCCTTCTTTAACTTCCAGCGCTACACGAACTCCGTCTTTCAAAGCTCCGCTGCCTACAGCGATGATAGTGCCTTCTTGCGGTTTCTCCTTGGAAGAGTCCGGAAGCACGATCCCGAAAGAAGTGGTTTGCTCTTGCTCGCTTGGTTCTACCAATACGCGTTCACCTAGTGGTTTAATCATGAAAAAATAGCCTCCTTTGAAATTATGTTGTTTACCTTGAAAACATAGATTGAACTGCCGGGAATCTTAGCGGTCCTTATGGCAATGTTGAGAATCAGCATACTTAAATGCTGTTTCGCCGGCCCATTCCCTATTTTCCACAGCGTTAGCACTCAACTGCTTGCAGTGCTAACAACAATTTTTATGATACTCAACTTGAAGACGGATTTCAAGTCCTTTTACGTAAAATCGTATTTGTTTTGGGGAAAATTATGGTTTCAGGGGTTGTCCGGCACACACTCTCTTACATTCTATCCACCAGGGGGCAAAATATGCCCCCTCCATTACTCCGCCTTAATATAACGTGCTTCCCGTTGCGCATCCTCCGCCAACTGCCTCCGGTAAACGAACGCAGACAGAAATACACTGAATTCATACAGCACCAGAAGCGGAATCGTCACCAGAAAATCCGAGATGAAATCGGGCGGTGTGATCACCACAGCAATAAATACAAGCGCAAAATAAGCATACCGCCGCATCCGGCGCAGGCGCAGCGGATTGAGCACTCTCAGCTTGGTCAGGAACATGACAATCAGCGGCAGCTCGAAGAGCAAGGCCAGCGGGATCACCAGACTGAACAGGAAATTGAAATATTCGGCTATGCCGTATGTCTCCTCAAGTCCCATGCTGCGCGTAATCGAGATCGTAAAGGACAAGGCCATAGGAAATACGATGTAATAGGCAAAGGCTATGCCCAGAATAAACAGAACGAACACATACGGCACATAACGCAGCGCTGCGCTGCGTTCAACAGGCCGGAGGCCCGGGCTGATAAAGGCCCACAGCTGAAAGACAATAAACGGCACGGAGAATGCCAGTGACACGGCCATGGCAATCTTCATGTACATGCCGATCCCGTCCCAGAAAGAGAAGGCATGCAGCACGAATCCCTGGGCAGGGTCAGCACTGATAAGATACAAATAGATCGGTTTGGCAACGAACAACCCGAGTACAAGTCCGGCTGCAAATACAATTAGCACGTAGATAAGCCGTCTGCGCAGCTCAGTCAGATGATCGACCAAAGACATTTCTTCCGCTTCCAGAGACATGACTGACACCACCCGAAATGACATATAAAATAGCTATATAGATTAGAGAAAAAAGAGGCGCCGCCCCAGTCTGAAGCAGACCTGGGAAAGACGCCCCTGCGTAAGTGGATGGAAATTATTCCGGCAGACGGCGGTCCTGCGGAAGTTCTGCTGCTACAGTCTGCGGAGCCGGAGGAGCAGGCACTTCACTCTTCCGGGCCGGTTCCGGTTCATTAATGATCTCCCGCGCCCCGTCCTTGAATTCACGGAAGGTACGTCCGACTGCCCGCCCAAGCTCAGGAAGCTTATTCGGGCCAAAGAGCAGGAGCGCCAAGATAACCAATAGAATAATTCCGGGTGCACCAATACCATTTAGCATTACTGTTTCCTCCCATCACTCTATCCGTTCATGATATCGTTAACGATAAATTAATAATACCATAACTTATATCACACATCCATCGTCTAGAGTGACGAATCATGCTGAAGTTACCGGAGCATGTGCACTTATTGCCGGTATTGTCCGGTAACCATCAGCAAGGCTTCAGGCAGCTGATCCATAATAGCCGCCAGGTTCTCATGTACACCCTTAGGATTGCCGGGCAGATTGACAATCAATGTCCGGCCGCGGATGCCGCAGATTCCCCGGAACAGCATCACCGCCCGGTTCTTCTGCATCACTGTGCTGCGCATCGCCTCGGAGAGTCCAGGGACTTCACGTTCAATGACACGCCGTGTAGCCTCCGGTGTAACATCGCGGATCGCCAGATCGGTTCCTCCGGTAGTCAGCACCAGATCCGCCTGGAAATAATCCGTCAGTTCAATCAATGCCGCAATAATCTCATCCTGCTCATCGGGTACGATCCGGTATTCTACGATCTCGCCTCCAAGCTCCTCTTCCACCAGTTCCCGAATAACCTGGGCGCTCGTGTCTTCCCGTTCGCCTCTGGCCCCTTTATCGCTGGCCGTCAGGATTGCTGTTTTCCACGCCATAGGTTGTCCCTCCCTCTCTATGTACTATGTAAGTCCGGCTGCTTGATACAGCCGCTGCCCGCACCTTCAGCGTAAGTCTCATGCTGTTAGCTATTCTTCCTCCAGCGCGTAATCGCCATTCTTGCCGCCGCTCTTGGACACCAGCAGGGTAGGTCCGATAATCATATCCTTCTGCAGCGCCTTGCACATGTCGTATACGGTCAACGCCGCTGCTGAAACAGCAGTCAGCGCCTCCATCTCCACTCCGGTTTTACCGGTAGTCTTGACGGTTGCTTCTATATATAGTTCATCTTTGCTGTTATCCGAGAAGCTGATATCCACCCCGGTAAGCGGCAGCGGATGGCACATCGGAATCCAGGCGGAGGTCTGCTTGGCAGCCATAATTCCCGCAACCTGGGCTACGGCGAGCACATCCCCCTTGCTGATTCTGCCCGCTTTAATGGCGGTAAGCGTCTCCGGGTCCATCTGCACCCGGCTTCGCGCCGCCGCTGTCCGGCTGGTGACTTCCTTCTCGCTCACGTCCACCATGCGGGCTCTGCCCTGTTCATTGAAATGAGTTAACTCCATGTCTTCCTCTCCTTCCGGCAGTCCCAAATGCCATTCTCCGTAATCAGCACATCCATTAAGGCATCATGCTCTTCCAGCGGCACTTCAGGCACCAGCTGCAGGCTAAAGGCCAGTCCCACCCACAGGGGCCTGGCGGCAGATTCAGGAAGCTCTGCTTCCCAGGCTGCCCGCAGGCGGTCATAGTAGCCCTGCCCATAGCCGAGCCGTCCGCCGCGCAAGTCGAAGGCCAGGCCGGGTACGAATACGGCATCCGGCAGGCCGGATCTCTCACTCTTGCCGGCGTAAGCGCCGGGACCTGCTATTTCGGTTACGGGCTCCGGTATACCGTAAGCTCCCGGAGCAAGCTCTTCCCAGGACCGGACCGGATGGATGCTCAGGACTCCGCTCTCCCGGACGACCCTCGGAAGCAGCACTTCATGTCCTCTGGCCCAAGCCTCAGCCAGCAGTGGACGGCAATCCAGCTCGGAGCGGAACGGGGCATAGGCCAGCAGTGAATCCGCTTGCTCCTGAGAGAACCAGGTCAAGGCATGACTGCATACCAGAGCAGACAACCGGCCTCTCTGTTCCACGGATAATCCATCCCGGAGAGCGGCCTTCCCGGCCCGCAGCTCACGCTTCCGGAGAGCAAGCCGCATGCTGCTGTCCTGCATAGGCAGCCGCCTCCTCTTCAACATGTTCCTAGCTTATCATAGTTTGTAAGCTCAGTTTACCACTCTTCTCCCCGGTTCGCCAAGGTTGCAGCATTTACATTGTTAGAAGAATGTTCTGCGCACTGTCTTTGACCGCCCCGCCGTGAAATGCCAGGAGCCCGGACAGCTGATCTACTGCCGTCAGGACCCTCAGGAATGATGCAGCCCCCTCGCGCGGCAAACCTTTTTCATGTAAACTATAGAATAAGATTATTACAAGCCGGGCGTAATGAGCCAAGGCGAATATGCAAGGGCGGAGGTTTCATCAGAATGCTTCTTCAAGCGACAGGAATTTCGAAATCATATGGAATACAAAGCGTGCTGGACGGCATCAGCCTGATGGTCAATGAGAAGGAAAGAGTCGGTCTGGTGGGCGTCAACGGGGCCGGCAAGTCCACCTTCCTGCAGATTCTCGCAGGTGAGATGTCGTATGACAGCGGGCAAATTCATAAATCCAAAGAAACCACAATAGGATATCTGGCCCAGAACAGCGGCCTGCAATCCGATAAAACCATTCAGGAAGAGATGCTTGCTGTTTTTGCGCCGCTGCTTGAGGCGGAGGCGGAGCTGCGGCAGCTGGAAACGGATATCGCTGATCCGGCGCTCGCGGAAGATCCTAAGCGTTATGAGGATCTGCTGGAGCGCTACGCCAGACGTTCAGACTGGTTCAAGGATCATGGCGGCTACGAGATGAACACGCGGATTCGCAGCGTCCTGCATGGTATGGGCTTCGGGGAATTTGCACCCGAGACGCCGATCGCTACGCTCAGCGGCGGTCAGAAGACACGCCTGGCACTGGCGCGTATTCTGCTGCAGGCCCCTGATCTGCTTATGCTTGATGAGCCGACCAACCATCTGGACATCGAGACGCTCACCTGGCTGGAGGATTATCTGCGCGGATATCCCGGCGGCATCCTGGTGGTCTCCCATGACCGGTATTTCCTCGACCGTCTGGTCACGACCATAGTAGAAATTGAGCGGCACCAGTCCCGCAGATACACAGGCAATTACAGCCGCTATATGGAGCTGAAGGCAGCGGAATATGAGATCCGCATGAAGCAATATGAGAAGCAGCAGGACGAGATTTCGCGGATGGAGGATTTCGTACAACGCAATATTGTGCGGGCTTCCACCACCAAACGGGCACAGAGCCGGCGCAAGGCCCTCGACAAAATGGAGCGCATCGACCGGCCGCTGGGCGATCTGAAGAAGGCCAGCTTCTCCTTCGAGCCTGACTTCATGTCCGGCAAGGAAGTGCTGCAGGTCCGCGAGGTTGCAGTAGCTTTTAACGAAGGGGCTGCCCCACTGTTCCGCAATGCTTCCTTTGAGCTTAGACGCGGCGAGACAGCGGCGCTGATCGGTCCGAACGGTATCGGCAAGTCCACGCTCCTGCAGTGCATGACCGGCACCCGTGAACCATCCGCCGGAACGGTCAACTGGGGAACCAAGGTGAAGATCGCTTACTACGATCAGGAGCAGACGAGGCTGAATCCGCGCAACACCGTTCTGGAGGAGCTATGGAGTGAGTACCCGATGCTGGAGGAAGCACGGATTCGTACCATTCTCGGCAATTTCCTGTTCAGCGGCGAGGATGTCCTGAAGAAGGTTGCGGCACTCAGCGGCGGCGAGAAAGCACGGGTAGCGCTGTCCAAGCTGATGCTGCGCGGAGCCAACATGCTGATTCTCGATGAGCCTACCAACCATCTGGATCTGGTCAGCCGTGAGGTGCTGGAAGCGGCACTGATTGATTTTGAAGGCACATTGCTGTTCATTTCCCATGACCGTTATTTCCTGAACAAAATGGCTGAGCGGGTGCTCGAGCTGCATCCTGGCGGTATTGATCAGTATCTCGGTAATTATGACGACTATGTCGAGAAAAAAAGTGAACTAGAGGCCATTGCCGAGGAGGAAGCTGAGCTTGCCGCCGCCAAGTCCTCCCGGAATGCGGACAGCGAGGCTGCTGTTGCCGAGAAAGGGACCTCCCTCTCTTATGAAGCAGACAAACAGGCCAAGCGTGAGGAGCGTAACCGCCAGCGGAGGATCTCTGACCTTGAGGAGAATATCGCCAGACTGGAGGAAACCATCTCCGGGATTGAGCATGAAATGACCAAACCTGAGGTATATCAGGATTACATGGCGCTTCAGGCGCATGAAAGTGATCTGAAGGACAAGAAACAGCAGCTGGCAGATTTATTTAACGAATGGGAGCAACTGGCTGACGAATAATGTAAAGCCAGTAAAAAAATAAAATTCAACTGTTTCCGATTTGTTCATAAATAGTTATCCACAGCGCCATCCACAGTTTTCGTGCATAACTCCTGTTGAAAAATAGCCCTCCGGGGCTTTTTTTATGCGTAAAATCGCTATTTTCCTTGTCAAGGACTTTTTATCCACCGAATTATCCACATTATCCACAGTTTTCTCAAAAATGATTCAAGGCATAACCCTCTGTTTAGGTGCTTCGAAAAAAAGGCGTTATTGCTGATTTTACACGGTTTTTACACAACTCGTGCGGAATATGTGGATAACGTTGTCCACAGCTTGACAAAAGCCGCAATGGACCAAAATTTGTTGATTTGGGGTAAAAGTAGGACCGTTGTTCCCATCGCTGTGCTCTCCAGATTTGTTCATCCCCCTTAGCGGTGAAAACCGGAAACTGCTGGTGCTTCCGAAGTGCACATCCTACGGAAAAATTTCAGGCGGACGTTGCCTCTTGTACACTTCCCCTTCCTTTTTGATGGGCCTACACGATGCATAATTAATTGGATAAACGTATCCTAATTCGGCTGTTTTGGAGCGATTGAGATCATTAAATGGATAAACGTCATTTAAATTCATGCATTCCCTCAAGTCTGGATATTTGCAGCCTATTAAGTGCTGATTATTCAACTGTTTCCTGGCAAGGGCTCCTCTGTTCATGCGCAAGTGGAGAAAATCCACCTGTTTCCGGACGCCGGCTCCAGCCAACCCCCGTGCCAGATTCTTGCGCCGCACCGCATCTCCGGAGTTATCCGCTAAAAAAACGCGCCCCGCCATGTCTGAATGACCATGGCAAGACGCGCTTGTGGATGTTAGCGGAGCAGCATTCCGGGTAATGCTTAGCCGTTCACCGCAGTTTCCGTTTCCGGAGAATCCGTAGCCGATTCTGACAGCAGCGCTGCATTACAGGCGGCAATGTAAGCAATTCCCGCTGCCATCACGATATCGTGATGGATGGCCGTGCCGCGGAATTTGGTGTCCTTCCATTCCACCATAACGGCAGCCTCAGCCTGGGCATCCCCGCCGCTGCCCAGAGAGTGCAGCTCCAGACCGTCGAAGCGGATATCCTCAGCGATCCCTTGCCCGATGGCGGCAATGATCGCTTCCAGCGGACCGTCTCCGGTGCTGGTGTGCGTGGTTTCTGCGCCGCTCTGCAGATGGCGCACCGATACGGCGGCTACGCGGCGCGGCGCGCTGCCTGCCAGTACCTGCACCTCGCCGAGCGCATAGACCTGCGCCTGCTGCCCGGTAGTGCTGCTGACCATCCGCAGCAGCTCATCATCGCTGACGGCCTTCTGGCGGTCAGCGGTTTCCTTGAAGGATTCATAGAGCGCGTCCAGCTCCGCTGAATCCAGGGCAATCCCGTACTTCGCTGCGCGGTCCTTCAGGGCATGCCTGCCGGAATGCTTGCCGAGGATGATCATGCTGCGCGGGATGCCCAGCCGTTCCGGGTCCATGATCTCATACGTGCTGCGGTCCTTGAGCAAGCCGTCCTGGTGGATGCCGGATTCATGCTGGAAGGCATTCCGGCCGACGACCGGCTTGTTGAAGGCGATCGGGAAATGCATCGCCCCGCTGATCATACGCGAGGTATCGTACAGCTTCTCAAGCCGGATGCCCGTCTCAGCACCGATAGAATCCCCCCGTGTTTCCAGCGCCATAACCAGTTCCTCCAGCGCACAATTGCCGGTCCGCTCGCCCACTCCGTTGACGGTGACCTCAATTTGTGTGGCACCGCCGGCAATCGCCGCCAGGCTGTTCGCCACGGCCAGCCCCAGATCGTTATGACAATGGGCGCTATAGATGACCTTGTCGCCGCCCCTCGCACCGAGCCGCACACGCCGGAACATTTCCCCGTATTCCTGCGGCAGCGCATATCCTACCGTGTCGGGCAGATTAATAATGGTTGCACCTTCTTCAATCACCGCCTCGACCATCTCGATCAGATCATCGATTCCCGTCCGCGCAGCGTCCATGGCGGTGAATTCCACCACATCGCTGAACTGGCGGGCATAGGCTGTCATTTCGCGCGCGGCGGCAACTACCTCAGGTCTGCTCTTGCGCAGCTGATGGCGCAGATGAATGTCGGAGGAGGAGATGAACAGATGAATCCGCCGCCGCTCCGCATCCCGGGTTGCCCGCACAGCAGCATCGATATCCCCTTTGACCGCGCGGGCGAAGCCGCAGATCTCTACGCCCTGAATCTTGCGGGAGATAGTCTCCACCGCTGCAAAGTCACCCGGACTGGATACGGGGAAGCCCGGCTCCATGACATCCACGCCCAGCTCGGCCAGCTTGCCGGCCAGAATGATCTTCTGCTCCGGGGTAAGGCTAGCCCCCGGGGCCTGCTCTCCGTCACGCAGCGTCGTGTCAAAAATCTGAATTCGTTTCTTTACCGGAATAATCATTGTTCATCCTCCTCAAATTGGGTTCATACAGCCAGCCTTCCAGCTCAACTTCAAAAAACACAAAAAACCCCCCCTGAATTCGTTTCTTTACCGGAATAATCATTGTTCATCCTCCTCAAATTGGGTTCATACAGCCAGCCTTCCAGCTCAACTTCAAAAAACACAAAAAACCGCCGTCTCTAATTAAAGAGACGGCGGGTCACCCCTCCGCGGTACCACTCTTTTTGACGCATAGGCTCCTGAACCTCATTCCATTCAGGCAGCCCAAGCTGCGTCCAGCTCCGCTTCATATCTCCCTGCTCCCGTAAGGGTAGCCCGGGGGATACGAACAGTCCGGTAACGGGGACCTCCGTAACGGCGTACTTGAAGCTCTTTCCGCCGTTCCGCTCACGGGCGAGATTCGCCGGCCTCCGGTGACTGCGTCGCACCACCCGCAGCTCTCTGTTCACCTTAGCCGTCTACTGCTCCCGTTCATTGCGTGTATTTCTATGAGTGCCTATACCAGCGCACAAAAAAACCTGCCGTCTCATTCAAGAGACGACAGGTTGTTCACCCTCGCGGTACCACTCTTGTTGATACCCGGATCAGCGGTTGTGCTGCTGCGCCTGCGGTATCCACTCAACAACCCTCTTACGGAGGTCAACCGTAACGGTGTACGAAAGGGCCCGGTCTACATTCTGCACCGGCCAGCACTCCTATTCAGAAGTACCCTGCTTCCACCGCTCCGCTCCCGGACGAGTTCAGGTCTCCTTCGACTGCGTCGCACCATAGCCGCAGCTCTCTTATCCCGGAGTTACCTTACTGCTTCCAATCATCGCGTTTGTTCAAATATAAGATTCATGAATTGAACTGATTATAACCGTCTGGTTCCAAAAAAGTCAATAGGCAGATACAGACCATTTCTCCAGCGAGAAGCCGGGATCGGCGACCATATCCAGCGGAATTCCGCCTTCATGCTTCCATTTCACATATGCTGCAGCCCCGATCATCGCTGCGTTATCCGTGCAATACACCGGCGGCGGGATGATCAGCTCGATCCCTTCTGCGGCGCATCTCAAGGTCAAAGCTTCACGGAGACCCTTGTTCGCAGCCACTCCTCCGCAGAGCAAAAGCTGCCCAGCGCTGAACTCACGTACGGCACGCACAGCCTTCTCAACCAGTACCTCAACAACCGATTCCTGGAAGCCGCGGGCAATTCCGGCCACATCCGGCTCCAGCCCCTTCATCTTACTCTGATTCACCGCGTTGAGCACCGCAGATTTCAGGCCGCTTAAGCTGAAGTCATATGAACCTGGCTCGAGCCATACACGCGGCAGCGGGAAGGCTTCTTCTGCTTCCCGCGCCAGCCGGTCCACATGGGGACCGCCCGGATAAGGAAAGCCCAGCGCCCGGGCCACTTTGTCGTAAGCTTCGCCGACAGCATCGTCCCGGGTGCGCCCGATGATCTTGAACTCGCCTTCCCGTTCCATCAGGACCAGCTCCGTATGACCGCCGGATACCACCAGCGTCATATTGGGATACTGCAGTTCCTTGACCAGCCGGTTGGCATAGATATGGCCGGCAATATGGTGGGTGCCGATAAGCGGCTTGCCCCAGGCCAGCGCCAGGCTTTTGGCCGCCACGACACCGACCAGCAGCGCCCCGACAAGCCCCGGGCCCTGGGTGACCGCGACTGCCGTCAGGTCCTGCGGCGAGATCGCCGCCACGTTCAAGGCTTCCTCAATAACCAGCGTGATCACCTCTACATGCTTGCGGGAGGCCACTTCAGGCACCACGCCGCCGAATGCCCGGTGGGTCTCAATCTGGCTGGAGATAATGTTTGATAACACCTCACAGCCGTCTTTGACTACAGCTACTGAAGTTTCGTCACAGCTCGTTTCAATTGCAAGTATATATACAGGCTTAAGTGGTGCGCCCGTTTCGGTCTTCATTTCAAGTCCACGCTTCCTTCCGTCAAACCTTGCTCCCCGTACTCCGGCAGATCCGCCCACATGATGAGCGCATCCTCGCGGTTGTCCGAATAATAACCCTTGCGGGTGCCGGCAGGACGGAAGCCTTTTTTGCGATATAAATTCTGGGCCACCTCGTTCGAGACCCGCACTTCAAGTGTTATGGATTTCATCCCGAGATACGCCGCCGTCTTCATCAGCTCGTCCAGCAGCCGGTCTCCCCATTTACGTCCCCGGTAGGCCTCCAGCAGCGCAATATTCGTCACATGCGCCTCATCGACAATCGCCCACATCCCGGCGTAGCCGATGATATGCCCGGCCAGCTCCATTACCATATACTTAGCAAAATGATTATGGCTCAGCTCGTTGCGGAACGCTTCCTCCGTCCATGGCATCGTGAAGGCTTCGCGTTCAATCACAAGAATCTCAGGGATATCCTCAAGCCGCATCAGGCGAAAAACAAGCTCAGTCCCCTGATCTCTTCCTGGTACCGGTTCCGTCATCCTTGGTTCAGGCTCCCTTCACTGCTCCGGCGGAGATTAGCCTCTGCTTCGGTAAGCTGCGTATAGTTGGGAATCAATACGTGAATATCTGCGCATTCCTCATAGATGCCCGCTTCGGCTAAGAATCCGGTCCAGCGGCCTTCAAGCTCGTAAGGCAGTGCCTGAACACTGCCCAATATTCCGGCTAGCGGGGCCAGCGATTCTGCACTTCCATGCAGTGCCGTGTCCCCGGTGAACCATAGTGTGCCCGGCATCATGCCTTCCGCTGCAGCGTCCTTCAGCCGTTCTCCTAGCTCCCGCACCCAGTCTGCCATCAGGCGGATGGCATCAGGCGCCAGCCGCTGCGGAGGGTTGTCCCCGTCCGCTGCAAAAAGCGCAGTGTAGGCTTGTCCACGGCGCGCGTCGATCAGCGGGATGATCCAGTCCGGACCCGTTGTCCCGTTCGCGGACGTCACATCAGCCTGTCCGGATTCCTGCTGAAGAGCCGCGGCATGATACCCGCCCCACGCCAGCGCATGCAGGCTGGACACCCCGGTGACCGGAACGTTCCAGGCCCAGGCCAGCGTTTTGGCTGCAGTTACAGCAATCCTTGTCCCGGTATACGATCCCGGACCGACACCGACTGCAATTCCGCCGATCATGTCAGCCGCCGTAGCTGAGGCCTGCAGCGCCTGCTCAATGATCGGCAGCAGATGTACCGAGTGATTCCGTTCCCCGGAAGCATTAATCTCATGCAGCAGCTCCCCGTTCCCGGTAACTGCCACCCCCAGCACAGCCGTTGATGTATCCAGCGCCAAAAACCGCTTGCGCGGCTCATTATTCAGATTCGTCATGTTTCTTTACCCCACTTCTGGATCAGCGCCCGGCACACTCCGCCGTAAGGCTCTCCGATTCCGGTTACCGTAATCTCCCGCTTCTCCGGGCCGGCTGACTTCAGCTCTATATGCAAATGCCGCGGCGGCATCAGGTCTGTAATGATACTGCTCCACTCCACCAGACTTACTCCCTGGCCGTAGAAATACTCTTCCAGCCCCAGCTCATCCGCTTCCTGGAGGGAAATCCGGTATACATCCATATGATACAGCGGCAGACGGCCCTCATACTCTTTGATAATTGTAAAAGTAGGGCTGTTCACAATCCCCTCCACACCTAAGTGGCAGGCGTAGCACTGTGAGAACGCAGTTTTGCCCGCGCCCAGATCCCCGTCTAGGCCGATCACCATCCCCGGCTCCGACACGGCTGCGATGGCGGCTGCAAGCGCCTCAGTGTCCTGAAGGCTGGAGGAACGGTAAGTAAACACCGTTTCAATATTATTGTCCAAAACTGCAACTACCACCTTTTAGAAAATATAAGAAAGGATATGTTTTACGCTATACTTTATCCTTCTATTTCTCGCTGAAACGGGTACCGTCCTTCAAGGACGGCTTAGCCGTTTCTACTTGATATCCCTTAACGGTTAACAATACTTTTAATTATATCGGTATGATACTTGCACCGCAACAGGCCGCTGTTATCTGTATAAGGAGCCAGTGTACAAAGCCAGCTGCACGGATTCTTATTATGTAGCCTTCCCTCCGGCTGCAGGAACTTCAGCTCCTCCGCGCCGCTTCACTGTCCCGGAAGCCGCTTCTCCCGGATGCCGGGAGAACAGACTGTGCAGCGCCATACCGGCAATAATTACCGCAATCCCAACCCATGATAGGAGGGATGGCAGCGGGGAAGCCAGAATCAGCATCTCACCGAGCAGGGCAAACAGCACCTCCAGGGACTGGGTCGCCTCAACTGCTGCCAGGCCGCTCATGCTGCCCCGGACCATATCCGTAGCCCGGAAGAAGAGTACGGTAGCCACTATTCCCGAAGAAAGAGCAACGATCACGGACTGGCCCGCTTGCGAGGACGACGGCAGGCCCGCGTCTGCCAGGCCATATAATGCGACTGCCAGCCAGAAGGGGAGGCTGGCCAGCGTCATGCCGAGAATCCGCTGGAACACATCCAGCCGGTCTCCGCAGAGCTCCATCGTCTTGCGGTTGCCCAGCGGATAGGCGAATGAAGCAATAAGTACCGGAATAATGCCCAGCAGCAGCTGGGATGGAGTCAGCTGGCGCGCATGTTCCACTTGCAGCAGCGCTACTCCGGCCAGAATGATTAGGGACAGGAGCAGCCCGCGGAGCGGGATTTTACCTCTTATGTATACAGAACCGGATGGGCCGCTTACCCATTGTCCGAAGAATGGGGCGAGCAGCGAGCCTGAGATAATCGTGATCTGCCAGGTCCCCGCCGTCAGCCAGCCGGGTGCATACGCAGCCGCGAAGCAAATAGGCGCATAGAACAGGCCGAAGCCGACCGTCCCCCATAACAGCCAGGCCCCCGGACGTTCTCTCATCGCAGACAGCAGCGGCCTCAGCCGCCCTCTTCCGGCCACAAGGGCCAGCAGAAACGGCAGGGTAAAGAAATAACGCAGCGAGGCGCTCCAGGCCCAGCTTCCTCCCGCAAGCTCCATCCTACGGTTAAGCACAAATGTTACCGCAAAAAACAGCGCCGAACAGATTCCAAGCAAAATGGGACGCACGCCTATCATCTCTTTTCGTCAAAATTCTTCCCCCAAATATAGGGTGTTATGGCGTCCGCCGTCAACCTTTGTGTCAGCTCTAAAGTAATCTTGTGCGTGGTGAAGCTCTGGTCAACTTCTGGCGGATTGTAAGAGACATATCTCTTTATGTTCAGCATCCCACCCACTTCCAGCGGATTCAAGGGCACTTTTACTCCTCACTCCCTCGCAATCACACATTGTATTCTGTTTTTCGCATACGTTTGGCTCGTTTAGCTTCGCAGTCGCACATTGTATTCGGTTTTTCGCATACATCTGGCTCGTTTACCATCGCAGTGTCACATTGTATTCGGTTTTTCGCATACATTTGGGTCGGTTGCCTTCGTAGTCGCACAATGTATTCGGTTTTTCGCATACATTTGGCTCTTTTACCCTCGCATTTCATTCCTCACTTCGGGAGGCTCATCAATACATCACATAATTTCCTAAACTACACAAAAAACCGGCTGATCGGATACCTCCTCAACCGGTTTTCTATATTTACCTGAGCCGTTCCTATCCGTCCTTTACTCTACCTCATCCGGCCTCTGCCTAGGTAGGCATCAACCTATCTAGCTTCCCTGCTCCTCCAGCCGGTCTACGCCAACGGTCCGTGTATTATCCGGCCGGGAGCCTACTTGTACAGTGGCCATGCCGTTATCGGCATCCACATGCTCAATCCATACCGGTTCACCATCGAGATGGACAGCAATCCTATCCTTGGAGGCGTAAATATCCCCCGCACGTTTCACATCCATTTTGTCGCCTCCCTATTCATCCTCATCTTCTGCAGAAAGTTCGCCGATGGTCGCATCAGCATCCAGCAGTCCGGCTTCGCCGTACAGCGCCTCTTCCCCGGGCTCGGCAATAATGCTCTCCCAATCGACAGCCTCCGCCGGGATATCCTGCTCGGACAGGACGTCGCTCCAGTTGTTCCGCCCTTTTTCCATAACGGCCTCCCTTTGCATGACTATCCAGCAATGACCAGCAATGAATGTCTCATTCACTGTGCAATGCGTATGCTGAACGGCTTTATTTTTTCCCATGAATCGCAAATAATGCATCCGGCTAGAAAAAGCCCCATCGCGTCATACTAAGCCATATTGATCGTGAACTCATCTTGATACACCACTTATAAACAGCACTTATACTGAGGAGGCGATTCTCATGCATACCGTTTGGAAAGGAGCCATCAGTTTCGGGCTTGTGCATGTTCCGGTCAAAATGTTCTCCGCTACGGAAGACAAGGATATCTCGCTGCGATACATCCATAAAGAATGCGGAAGTCCGCTATCCTACGTGCGTAAATGCCCCGTGTGCGAGAAGGAAGTGGCCTGGGAAGAGATCGGCAAGGGTTACGAATATGAGAAGGGCAAGTTTGTCTTGTTCGATAAGGAAGAGCTGGATCAGTTAACAGAGGAGAGCAGCAAGAGCATTACGATTCTGGATTTTGTGGATTTGACGGAGATCGACCCGATTTATTTCCAAAAAACCTATTACCTGTCTCCCGATCAGGCCGGCGCCAACGCCTACCGTCTGCTCATGGAGGCGATGCGCCAGACCGGCAAAATCGGGATCGCCAAAATCTCCATCCGCTCCAAAAGCAGTCTGGCTGCGATCCGCGTCCTCGCCGACTGTCTGGCGATTGAAACCATTTATTACCCGGACGAAGTCCGTCCGGTATCGCAGGTACCCGGTCTGCCCGAGCCGGGGATCGTGAACGACAAAGAGCTGGATATGGCCAAGCTGCTGATCTCCCAGCTGTCCACACCGTTTGAACCCGCTAAATACACGGACGATTACCGCCAGCGGATGCTTGACCTGATCACGCACAAGATCGCCGGAGAGGAATTCCATATTGCTCCGGCACGCCAGGAGAACAATGTCATCGATCTGATGGCTGCCCTGCAGGCCAGTATCGAAGCTGTACAGCACATTCCGTCCGACCCCGGACCTTCACTGTCCGGCACAGGAACAGGCACAGGCAAGAAGCCGCGGACGGCTGCGGCCGGCAAGAAAAAACCGGCACAGGCAACAGCCTCCGGAACCCCTGCCCCTGAACCGGCAGTGCCGGCAGTTAACGAGGCAACAGGGCCGATTCCGGTCATCGCTCCGAAGCCGAAACGCCGGACGGCCAAGAGCAAGGTAACCGGTGCCTAGGAGCAGGTCATCCGCACCTCCCGTTATTGGCGGTCCGCTTACGCTGCAGCCGGTTATTCCATTCGAGCCCGTGCTGGCCTCCAGGCTCCCGGAGGGCGAGGAGTGGATCGCCCAGATCAAATGGGATGGCGTGCGGATGCTCTCCTATTACGATGGAAGCCATGCCGAGCTGATCAACCGGCGGGGCAACCGGCGCACGCTGCAGTATCCTGAGCTTGCCAGACCGGAGGCGTATTGCCGGGCCGATTCCGTCATTCTCGATGGCGAGATTATTGCGCTCAGCGGCGGCAAGCCCTCCTTCCATGAGGTGATGCGGCGGGACAGCCTGAAGAATGAAGCAGCGATCCGGGCGGTAAGTCCTCAGGTGCCGGTGCTCTACATGGTCTTTGATATCCTGTACTGCAACGGCATTTGGCTGCTGGACCAGCCGCTGTCCCGGCGGCAGCAGACGTTAAGTGAAATGCTGCTGCCCCATCCCCATGTGCAGAATGTGCCAAGCTACCATCAGCCCGCACAGCTGTACGCCGCCGCTCAGAAGGGCGGGCTGGAGGGGATTGTATGCAAAGAGCTCACCAGCACCTACACCCCGGGTGGCAAGGACAAGCGCTGGCAGAAATGCAAAATCATCTCCGATGTCACTGCTGTAGCCGGCGGCGTCACCTTCCGTGACGGTCTGGTCAACGCCCTGCTCTTCGGACTGTATGATGATGCGGGCAAGCTGCACTATATCGGCCATGCAGGAGCGGGCAAAATGACCGTACAGGACTGGCGGAATTTGACCGCACAGATCAGCGGTATGATCACAGAGCAGATGCCTTTTGCAGAGCTGCCCCAGCGCAGTAAAGGCTCGGTCTGGATTAAGCCTGAGCTGGTGTTCAAGCTGCACTATCTGGAATGGAATACTTCCGGAACCTTCCGCCAGCCGGTTATACAATCCCAGGTAGAGCTCCCTCCGCTATCCTGCCGCATGGACCAGAGAACGCTGACGTAGTAACGGGATCATCTGGCTTGAGCCTTGCCTGAGCCTTGCCTGAGTTTGGCCTGAATTTTGCCTGAGTCTTGCCTAAGCCTTGCCTGAGCCTTGCCTGAGTTTGTCCTGAATTTTGCCTGAGCCTTGCCTAAGTCTTACCTAAGTCTTGCCTGAGCCTTGCCCGAGCCTTGCCTGACTAAGCCTCACCTTATCTTCAGCTCGTATAACTATACAAGGAGGATGCCGCATGCCGAAGACGATCAGAGGCTCCATTACCGCAGGGGGACATGAGATCAGCATTACGAACCCGGATAAGCTGCTATGGCCTGAACGCGGCATCACCAAGCAGATCTATCTGCTTAAGCTGGCCGCGCTCTCTCCTTATCTGCTGCGCTACTGCCAGGGACGGCTGCTCACGGTAATCCGCTACCCTCATGGTGTTCCGGGAATGTCCTTTTATCAGAAGAATGCCCCGGAGCCGCTGCCGGAATTCGTGCATACAGCAACTCATGAGAATATTACCTATATTGTACTGCAGGGCCTCCCGGAGCTGCTCTGGCTGGGCAATCTAGCCGCGCTCGAATTCCATCCCTCGCTGCATTATGCGGGCAGTGAGCTCCCCTGCGAATGGATGATTGATCTGGACCCCTCGCTTGAGGTCGAGCCGCGCATTATGGAAGCAGCCGCTACGGTGGGCGAAGTACTGAGGTCCCTGGGACTGGCCTCTGTGCCCAAGACCTCCGGTGCCACCGGTGTGCAGATCATTGTTCCGGTGGAGCCGGGAGTCACCTTCGACGGCCTGCGCCGGGTAGGCCATTTCGTCGGCCGCTATGTCACGGAGAAGCGTCCCGACCTGTTCACTTTGGAGCGCCTGAAGAAAAACCGCGGGGACAAAATCTATTTCGATTACCTCCAGCATTACGGCGGCAAAACTCTTGCTGCCCCATACACCCCGCGGGCCCGTCCGCTGGCAACAGTCTCAACGCCCCTCCTGTGGGAGGAAGTGCAGCGTAACGTCAAGCCTACCGATTACCATCTGCTGAACATTGAGGAGCGTCTGGCCCGGATGGGCGATCTTATCGCCCAGGTCCCTCCGCAGCCGGTCGGTGATATTATTGCCAAGCTGCCCTGAGAATGGCCCTGAATACAGCAATAAGCCCGCAGTAACCTATACTCTAGGCTGCGGGCTTATTTGGCGTCCAGCATATGGACGGAAGGTATTATATATGAGAATACGGCGCAGCAAGCCAGGACCGCCGCATTGATTACTCTGACGTTCGTAAATATACCTTCCTTCGGAAGCGCTCCGGTTATACCGTACTCGCTAATGGATTGCTTTTTTCTTAAAGCGGCCGCCTTTGACATCATGGATATTGCCGATCGCGATGAATGCGTCGGAATCCCAATCTTCTACAATGGACTTAAGCTTGGCTTCTTCCAAACGGGTAATGACTACAAAGATAACTTTCTTGTTATCGCCGGAGAATCCGCCTTCACCATCCAGATACGTCACTCCGCGTCCCAGACGCTCCGTCAATGCTTCACCGATATCACGGAATTTATCACTGATAATCCATACCGATTTCGATTGATCCAGACCTTCAAGTGTAATATCTATTAATTTAAAAGCAATGTAATAGGCAATCAGCGAGAACATCGCATTATTCCAGCCGAAGACAAAACCCGCGCCGGAAAGAATAAACAGGTTGAAGAACATTACAACTTCCCCTACGGAGAACGGAAGTCTCTTGGACACAAGGATGGCCACAATCTCAGTACCATCAAGCGATCCTCCATAACGTACCACAAGTCCGACCCCGACTCCGAGGATTACCCCTCCGAATACTGCGGCAAGCAGCGGTTCAACCGTAATCGGATTCACAGGATGGAGCAATTGGGTACCAATGGACATTACAACTACAGCAAATAGAGTAGATAAAGCAAAGGTCTTACCAATCTGCTTATAACCGATCACCAGAAACGGCAGGTTAAGCAGTGTCAATAAAATACCCAGAGGTATATTGAAAATATGGGACAACATAATGGAAATACCGGTTATTCCGCCGTCAATCAACTCATTGGGAACAAGAAAAATCTCAAGCGCAACAGACATCATGGCCGCTCCGATGACAATCATCACAATCCGCTGGGCCAGCTTCGCTGTCTTGAAGGCTCCTGATTTCTGAGGCTTCTTCTGTTCCTCACTCGTAAAGATTTGTTGGCTTACAGTCATAGAACTCCCCCTATAAATAGTGTATCTAAGAAGTATACGAAAGCAGACTTCACAGCTGCGCTTTCTCCCCTTTGCTTCTTATATTCCTATTATATCATAAAGGAAGCTCAAATAACGCATGGAACATGATATAACCTTCGATAAACGATGCTTACTTCACCTTTTATGTCATAAAAGCGGCGATAAGAGCTGACAGAGCCCCTCAATCAGTTTGACATTATGCGCTCTCTCCCTAAACCTTTTGGGATCGATGAATTCGCTGTGCTTCAGGTCTTGGCTGAAGTCCTCTGCCAGTTCCGCAATAATCGCCGGACGGAGCAGAACAGCCGTCAGTTCAAAGTTGGAATAGAAGCTGCGCATATCCAGATTCGCACTGCCTACCGTTGCCAGTACGTCATCAATAATCATCACTTTCGCGTGCATGAAGCCTCTTGTATAGCAGTAGAACTTCACTCCGGCATCCTGCAGATTCTCAAGGTAAGACAGGGTTGCCTTATACACCAGCTTGTTGTCCGGCTTCGCCGGGATAATGATCCTCACATCCACTCCGCTGAGCACCGCATTCTTGAGCGCCCGGCAAATGGCAGGGTCCGGAATGAAATACGGGGAGGTCAGCCAGATGCGCTCCTTCGCCGCACAGAGTGAAGCGAAAAACATCTCCTGTGTAGCATCAATCGCCCCATCGGGCCCGCTGGCAACAATCTGCACAGCATCCGGCCCGCTGCAGGCATGAGCAGGAAAAAAACGCGGATGGCTCATACTGTCACCGGCTGCCAGTCTCCAGTCTTTGAGAAACACATATTGCAGATGATACACAGCATCCCCTTCAAGACGAAGATGCGTATCTCTCCAGTAGCCCATTTTGGGGTCTTTACCCAGATAATCATCACCTACATTCATTCCCCCGGTAAAGCCGGTCAGCCCGTCGACCACGAGTATCTTGCGGTGATTGCGGAAATTGAAGCGGCGGTCCAGCAGCGAAGTAAGCGGCGGCAGAAAAAAGTGAACCTGCACCCCTGCGTTCTTGAGCGTATTCACGAATCTCCAGCTCAGCTGATGACTCCCCAGCCCATCACAAAGCAGACGCACCCTAACCCCCTGACGCGCCTTGCGGATCATAATCTCCTGAAACTGCCTGCCAATATCATCATCCCGGAAAATATAAAATTCCATGTGGATATGCTCTTGCGCATTCTCCATAACATCCAGCATCGCCTTATAGGCATCCCCGGCATTATTGAGCACCTGACATTGATTATGGCTTGTAATGTGGCTTTCTGACAGGCCTGAGAGCAAATGCAGCAGTTCTTTACGGTTCTCAAACCCCGGATTCCCGGTATCTGCCGTGCTTTTGACGATATGGATTTTGCCGGCAACATGGGCGCGGATCTCCCGCAGCAGGGACACACACCGTTTGCCAAGCTTCCGGCTCTGCCAATAATCCCGCCCGAGGAAATAATAGAACAGCAGCCCCAGCGGCGGACAGCAGAAGGTAATGCATATCCAGGCCAGTGCCCTCTGCGGACGGCGGAACTCCGATATAACGATAATGGCAATCTGTATGATAAAAAGACTTAAGATAACTGCGAATATCCGCATCCCCGGCCTCCTAAAAGTTATGTTATTGAAGATGATCTACTACAGGTCTTGCCGTAACTCTCCTTCTTTATTCAAGCAAACCGTTGTCATGTTCGCCAGAGGATTGGAATACATAGAGTAGTAGGACGAATCGGATGAGCCCCGCTCTATAGCAATGTTGGATTCACTCAGTTCATACCACGCGGCTGCTAAGGCCGCAGGAAGGAGACGTTATGAAGAGTCAGCCCGATCATAAAAAGATTACGCTGCTCGTCGTCCGTGAGGCCGGACGGCCGGTCAGACAGCTGCAGCTGTCCAAGCCGCTTGCCTTCGCCCTGCCTGCTGCGGCTGCCCTGTCCCTCTCCAGTCTGGTCACCTCCATGCATATTCATGCCTCCCGGTCCATTTCCGAGCTTGAGGCCGAAGCTGCGGCACTATCGCTGACGAATATCCGGATGGAGCTCAAGGTCGCCGACAAGGACCAGGCGCTGCTGCAGCTCCGCAGCCAGGTGACCGAGCTCTCGGAGGAAGCCCAGAGCATTAAAGACAAGCTGAAGAGTGTCTCTGAACTGGAGCAGCAGCTGCAGTCGCTGATTGAGAAAGAGACGACTTCCTCTTCCGGTACAGACGACAAGGACCCCACTGCCTCTGCAGCTTCTGCTGTAAGCAGCCGGCCGTTCATTGCCGCCTCAGCCAAAGTCGCTGCAAGCGGGACTAAGGGAGACGTCAAGGGTACCATAAGCCGCTCAAGTACGGCTGCGTTCCTTGCAGAGCGTTCATCAGACTCCTCTTCCGGCACGTTGTCTGCAGTTGATTTCCGTTTCGGGGTAGTTACCGCTGCATTAGGAAGTACAGTGCCCCCCCAGGTTGGCGGGGAGTACATCGCTGTGTATGCCAATGACCCGCTGGAGCTGGTTCAGGACACAAGAGACGACTACGAAGAAATAAAAACGATGCTGGAGGAAATGGTCAGCCGTATCTCCACTACGATTACTGAGGCCGAAAAAGCCAACACCCTGGAAGCTAACCTGCAGGCCAAGAAGGCTCGTGAAGAAAAAGCGAGACTGGCCCCGGCTGTCCTCTGGCCCACAGGCTCGAAGGTGATCACCTCCAGCTTCGGTTATCGTTCCGATCCCTTCAAGGGTGTCTCCGCCTACCACTCCGGAATCGATATTGCCGGCCGCATCGGTGACCCTGTATACGCAGCGATGGAGGGTGTGGTCACTTCTGCCGACCAGCTGGGCGCCAGAGGCAAATATATCATTCTCAAGCATGCAAACGGGCTGGAAACCTGGTATATGCACTTGAACGGTATGGTGGTCTCGCCCGGTGACAAGGTCAGCAAAGGGGAGCAAATTGGTATGCTCGGCAACACCGGACGCAGCACGGGTCCTCATCTCCACTTCCAGGTCGTGAAGCAGAATAAGCCGGTGAATCCGCTGAATTATGTTAAACCTTAAGAATACAAGGAGGAATGCAGGAATGTGGAACAAACGCAAACAAAGTGCTCCATATAAATCGACCGATTCACTTATCGGACATGGGGGCACACTTGAAGGTAAAGTCCATTGCGATACCAATCTGCGGATTGAAGGGAATTTCAGCGGGGAAATCCTGTGTCAGGGGACAGTTACGGTCGGCGAACAGGGTACGGTCCACTCCAGCATTAAGGCGCAGGAGGTTATTATCGCCGGCAAGGTCTACGGCGACGTGACCGCCGACCAGAAGCTGATCATGACCGAAACCGGACAGCTGCACGGTAATATTGCAGCCGGCACACTGAGTATTATGGAAGGCAGTGTGCTGAACGGGTCCGTGGCCATGTCCGAACAGCCCGCCACAGAGACAGCGGGCGGGCTTCAGGCAGGGGGTTCAGCGGACAAGGCAGGTAAGCGGGGTTCCCATAAACAGAACAAACTGGAAGCAGGCTGAGCGGGCATAACCCCGCATAGGCTTGCTTCCAGTCCTTGTGTAGCCTTGTACCCCATTTAAGCTGCGACATCTCTTTTACGGAATACAACCCATGAGACGAGCATGAAAATAACGTAATACACCGCGAGGACAGCAATCGCGAACCCTAACGTAGCGCCTCCGGGGCCGGTGTCCGACAGCAGATAGCCGCCTAGATTCATATGGGCAAAAATCAGATAGTTGGCCCACTCATACCGTTCCGGGCTGAAGATGGCGATAAAGATATCTTTGGTGAACATGATGGACAGCGACAGTACAATCGCAAGGCCGCTGGAACGGAATACGCTGGAGATCATAAAGGCAATGGCTGCTGTGAGAAACAGCTCAATGTAGGCGCACATAATCGTCAGAAAAACGTATTCCCCCTGGCTCCAGGCCATCGTCGGCCCCCCTATCGAATCCACGGCCGAGGACGAGAAAATCAGGGCTGAGCCATAACCAAACACGATCAGCAGCAGAGTGCTGAACAAGCTGAAGAGCACCATCGATATATATTTCGAGAGCAGGATTTTGGAGCGGCTCCAAGGGCGGATCAGCAGCAGCTTAATCGTTCCCCAGGTGAATTCGCCCGCAACGGAGTCAGCAGCCACCAGGGCTGTGAAGATGGTGTTCAGGAAAAAAGCAATAGCTACGGTAGTCTGGAAGCTGTCCCATAACCCGATCGTTACCTCACTGCCTCCACTGGTGAAATGGATTAGCGCCGGAAACAGCGCACTCATCACCGCCAGAATGAACAGCATAATCCATGTCCGCAGACGTCTGTAAATTTTGATATTCTCATTATGTATGAGAGCAGCGAATTCACCCAATGCCTTCACCTCCTGTAATCTCCAAGAATTGATCTTCCAGTGACCGGAACAGCGGCTTGATGCTGTACACTTTAATTCCGCCGGCCACCAGCTTCGCGTTGAGCTCGGCAATTTCCTCCCGTACCGCCTCTACAGCAATACCCCCGTCCTTCACCACGCCACGGCCCATCAGTTCCAGCGCAGCTTCAGGCTGATCCACTTCGAACAGGGTCTCACCCACCGGCACCATCACATTGCCTACAGCCTTAAGCTGTTTCACTTCGATCAGGCGGCCGTTCTGGATAATCGCCACACTATCACACATGAGTTCCATTTCAGCGAGCAAATGGCTGGAGACAAAAACAGTAGTACCTTCCTTCTGGCACAGCAGGCGCAGATAATCGCGCAGCTCGCGGATGCCCTGCGGGTCCAGCCCGTTGGTCGGCTCATCGAGAATCAGCAGCTTCGGCCGGTGCAGCAGTGCCTGGGCCACACCCAGCCGCTGGCGCATCCCCAGAGAATAGGTCTTAACCTTGTCGTTGATTCTCTGGCCGAGACCTACCAGCTCTACTACTTCATTAATCCGCTCCTTGGTCACACCAGGGACCATGCGCGCATACTGGCGCAGGTTCTGGTATCCGGTAAGGAACTTGTACATTTCCGGATTCTCCACAATAGCCCCTACATTCGCTATTGCCTCTTCAAAATGGTCTTTAATACTGCGTCCGCAGATATGAATATCCCCGCGGCTAATGGATATAAGCCCTACCATCATGCGGATGGTAGTTGTTTTACCGGCACCGTTCGGGCCCAGGAATCCGAAGATTTGCCCGGGTGGAATATCGAGGGTCAAGTCGTTGATCAGCGTTTTGGAGCCGATCTTTTTGGTAACCCCCATCAGGCTGGCCACAGGTTTCACAACTTCTGCCGTATTCGGCATAACTTCACTTCCTTTCGTCGGTTTGGATGAAACGGGCTTGCGCTTTCGGATAAGGTGAACCATAGATGAACAAAGATATACTACTTCGATGTAACCCTCACTGCGGGAAATGTTTGGACTTCCAACCGCTGTTAGGTTTGAATTTCCTGATTGATCCCGCTGATTGCGGTAGAAATTCAAACCTAAAGGCGGACGCTGCCGCTCTTCCAGTTCCAAACTTCCCCTCCGCTCCCTCATCTTAATATTGTCTCTTTCAGTTCAAGCTATATTAACCTTATCGCTGTATCAGCAACCCGTTTCATACATTTTTATATTCTACCACAGCTTTCCTTTTTCCTGAAATTAGGAAAGAAATGCAGTAATAGTAAAAGGGACAGTATCTTCCCCGTCTGATACGGGTAAGAATACTGTCCCAACTCATTAATCAAATCTGAATTTTAGCCGCCGACACGGGCAAGCTCACGCATATTCGCCTCAAAAGCAGCCATCAGGGCAGCTTCGCCGGTCAGGCCATTCTGCTCCACCTTGCGGATCTGTTCCATCATCCGTTTGTAATCCTTCGGAATGACACGGGCAAACTTCGACAGGGCCTGATCCCATGAATCGAGAATCGTTCTGCCCGCATTGCTGTCTGTAAGCTCGGTATGACGGGTAATCAGGCTATGCAGCTCAGCGATTTCATCCGCCTCCTCCACACGCTCCAGTAATACCATTTCCAGGTTACAGCGTTTGATGAACGTGCTGTCCGGATCATATACGTAGGCGATACCGCCTGACATCCCTGCCGCAAAGTTACGGCCGGTTTCACCCAGAACAACCACACGGCCGCCAGTCATGTATTCGCAGCCGTGGTCACCCACGCCTTCAACGACTACATTCGCCCCGGAGTTGCGGACTGCGAAACGTTCACCGGCGATACCGCTGACATAAGCTTCGCCGCCAGTCGCTCCATACAGCGCCGTATTCCCGATGATGATATTATCTTCAGCTGCAAAGGTTGCCTTGCGGGAAGGTCTGATAATCAGCTTGCCCCCGGACAGCCCTTTGCCGACATAGTCATTGGAGTCACCTTCGACCGTAATCGTGATGCCCTTCGGTACGAATGCGCCCAGACTTTGTCCGGCCGAGCCTGTGAAATACAGCTTGATGGTGTCATCCGGCAGACCTGCTGCGCCATATTTGCGCGTCAGCTCGCTGCCCAGAATCGTACCCACTGCACGGTTGACGTTCGTGATCGGCAGGGATGCTTCAACTGCTGTGCCGGCTTCCAGTGCAGGAGCGGCAATATCGAGCAGGTGAGTCATATCCAGTGTTTCTTCCAGGCCATGATTCTGGTATTTGCTGCGGAAGCGTGTGCTTCCTTCCGGCATAGCCGGTGTGTGCAGCAGGCTGCTCAGATCGACGCCCTTCTTCTTCCAGTGGGTCGAAGCCTGAACCGCATCCAGGCAATCCGTGCGGCCGACCATTTCCTCAATGGTGCGGAAGCCAAGCTCTGCCATAATCTCACGCAGATCCTGTGCTACAAAGGTCATGAAGTTAACGACATGCTGCGGATCTCCCATGAAGTTCTTCCGCAGCTCCGGATTCTGCGTAGCAACGCCGACCGGGCAGGTATCCATCTGACACACACGCATCATGATACAGCCTACAGCTACCAGCGGTGCAGTAGCGAAGCCGTATTCTTCGGCACCAAGCAGAACAGCTACTGCCAGATCACGCCCGCTAAGCATCTTGCCGTCTGTTTCCAGCACAACACGGTCGCGCAGATTGTTCAGCATCAGTGTCTGGTGCGTCTCAGCCAGACCCAGCTCCCAAGGCAGTCCGGCATGACGGATGGAGTTCATCGGTGAAGCACCGGTGCCGCCGTCATAGCCGCTGATCAGGATAATATCGGCACGGCCTTTGGCCACACCGGCGGCAATGGTGCCTACGCCGACTTCGGATACAAGCTTAACGTTAATATTGGCACGAGGATTGGCATTCTTCAGATCATAGATCAGCTCTGCCAAATCCTCGATCGAGTAAATATCATGATGCGGCGGCGGTGAGATCAGACCTACACCTGCTGTAGAGCCGCGGACTTCGGCAACCCAAGGATATACCTTGCGGCCCGGAAGCTGTCCGCCTTCACCCGGCTTAGCGCCTTGTGCCATCTTGATCTGGATCTCGTCGGCATTCACCAGATAGTTCGAGGTTACGCCGAACCGTCCCGATGCCACCTGCTTGATCGCACTGCGGCGGGAATCGCCGTTAGCGTCCGGAATGAAGCGCGCCGGATCTTCCCCGCCTTCGCCGGTATTGCTCTTGCCGCCGATACGGTTCATGGCAATGGCCAGTGTCTCATGGGCTTCCTTGCTGATCGAGCCGAAGGACATGGCGCCGGTCTTGAAGCGTTTCATGATCGATTCCGCCGGTTCTACCTCATCAAGCGAAACGGGTGCATTAGTGGATTTGAACTGCAGCATCGAGCGCAGCGTCTGGTGTTTCTCGCTTTCGCCCTGAACAAGTGCCGCATATTTCTTGTACATCTCGTAATCTCCGCTACGGACGGAATGCTGCAGCAGATGAATCGTCTGCGGGTTGAACAGATGCTCTTCCCCGTCACTCCGCCACTGGTATTCACCGCCGGAATCCAGCACCTTGTCGTTGCCGTCTTTGTCGGTGAAGGCACGGTTATGGCTGGCAAGTGCTTCTAGAGCCACTTCCTCCAGGCCAATTCCCCCGATACGGGATGGTGTCCAGGTGAAGTAACGGTCTACGAACTCCGAATTCAGCCCTACAGCTTCAAAAATCTGTGCGCCGCGGTAAGATTGAATTGTGGAGATCCCCATTTTGGACAGGATTTTGACAACACTCTTCGTAGCTGCCTTAATATAGTTCTTCACAGCCTTCTCATGCGAGATTCCGCGGAGCAGGCCCTGGCCGATCATATCATCCAGACTCTCGAAGGCCAGATAAGGGTTGACCGCACTGACACCATAACCAAGCAGAAGCGCATAATGATGAACTTCACGCGGTTCACCGGATTCCAGCAGGATACTGACCTTGGTCCGTGTTCCCGAGCGGATCAGATGGTGATGCAGGCTGGAGACAGCCAGCAGCGCCGGAATTGCCGCATTGTCGCGGTCTACCCCGCGGTCGGACAGAATAAGAATATTATGTCCTTTAGCCATAACACGGTCTGCCGCCTCATTCATCCGCTCCAGAGCGATACGCAGCCCTTCTGCCCCCAGCTCTGCCGGGAAGAGAATCGGAATGGACATCGATTTGAAGCCGGCACGGCGTACATGACGCAGCTTGGCGAAATCCTCGTTCGAGAGAATCGGAGAATCCAGCGAGATCTGACGACAGCTCTCCGGCTCTGCTTTGAGCAGATTGCGTTCAGGCCCGATCGTTGTCGCCGTGGACGTTACCAGTTCTTCACGGATCGCGTCAATCGGCGGGTTGGTTACCTGGGCAAACATTTGTTTGAAGTAGTTGTAGAGCCGCTGAGGACGGTCAGACAATACCGCCAGCGGTGAATCATAACCCATGGACCCGACAGCCTCGGCACCTGTGGAAGCCATAGGCTCCAGCACCTTGCGCAGATCTTCAAAGGTATAACCGAACGACTGCTGAAGCTGCTGCACGTTATCATGCTTCGGATTCGGCAGCTCCGGTGCTTCCGGAAGCTCATCGAGGCTGATCAGGTGCTCATCCAGCCAATCCTGATACGGCTGCTGCGAAGCAATTTCAGCCTTGACCTCTTCATCAGAGATAATCCGGCCCTGCTTCGTATCCACGAGCAGCATACGGCCCGGTCTCAGTCGGTCTTTGTATAGTACATCCTCTGCCGGGATATCTAGGACTCCCGCTTCGGAGGACAGAATGATCAGATCATCTTTGGTGACATAATAACGCGCAGGACGAAGACCGTTACGGTCGAGGATCGCCCCGATTTGCACGCCGTCAGTGAAGCCCATAGCGGCAGGCCCGTCCCATGGCTCCATCAGGGTGCTGTGGAATTCATAGAAGGCTTTCTTCTTCTCGTCCATGCTGTCATGATTGCTCCAAGGCTCAGGAACCATCATCATCGCAACATGCGGCAGGGAGCGTCCGCTCAGGTACAGGAACTCGAACGTATTATCGAACATCGCAGTATCGGAGCCGTCCGGGTTAACCACCGGCTTGATTTTGCCAAGATCCTCTCCGAACACTTCGCTCTTGAACAGTGACTGGCGGGCATGCATCCAGTTCACATTGCCGCGAAGGGTGTTGATTTCGCCATTGTGTATCATGAAGCGGTAAGGGTGGGCACGTTCCCAGCTTGGGAAGGTATTGGTACTGAACCGGGAGTGGACAAGCGCAATCGCCGACTCCAGCTTCTCATCCTGCAGATCCAGGTAGAACTGTCCAACCTGTACAGTAGTCAGCATGCCCTTGTATACGATCTTCTTGCAGGATAAACTCGGTACGTAGAAGGATTCCCCCTCTTCTGCTCCGCCGTAGCGGATCGACAGCTCCGCACGTTTGCGGATCACGTACAGCTTGCGTTCAAAAGAAAGATCATCCTTAATTCCTTCAGAGCGGCCGATAAATACCTGCCGCACATAAGGCTTGGCAGCCTTGGCCGTCTTGCCGAGCATTTCGTCAAAGGTAGGCACATCGCGGTAGCCGAGCACCTGCTGACCCTCTTCAGCGATAATCTCGCTCAGGAGCGCCTCGTGGCGGGCCCGGATCTCCTCGTTATGAGACAGAAAGATCATGCCCACGCCGTAATGGCCCTGTTCCGGCAGCTCAAAGCCAAGCTTCGCTGCTTCGCCGGCAAAGAAACGGTGCGGAATCTGCAGCATAATGCCGGCTCCGTCACCAGAGTTCGGCTCGCTTCCCTGGCCTCCCCGATGCTCCATATTAAAGAGCATAGTCAGAGCATTGCTAACAATATCATGGGACGGTTTGCCTTTAATATGGGCAACAAATCCCATGCCGCAAGCGTCTTTTTCGAACTGAGGATCATAAAGGCCCTGTTTGCCGGGCAGTTCAGTGTGTCTCATCATACGCAACCTTTCTATTATAAAGTAGACGGAATTCCAGGAAAATTTTTCAGAGGAAAATCTTAATAATTATTCAAGCCAGATTGGTTATATTATTTTATCATCGACCTGACATGAGTGCAATTTAAACTTTTTTATGAGCTTGATTAACAAATGCTTTTGCGACACAGCTTTAGCGGATAAAAGCGTAAAAAATCTTCTCGGTGCATAATTATGCATTTAAGACGAATAAGTTCTTATTCATTGAAAGCGTTTCATTTATTTTCCTGCCATGGGAATGGCACTTTTTTAACCCATTTAGTTTTCTGTAGAAGCCAAAAACGCCCCCTCAGGGGCGTTTTTGTGTCCTCATATCTACAAGGAAATGTGTTCCATTATACAGTCAAAACTTGTTCACTATTCAGCAGAGCTTCATTACCGCGGTCACGGGTCATGAAGTAGGTGAAGGTAAGCGCCAGGAATACTATGCCGTAAGCGGCCAGCAGTCCGGCATCATTCCACATCGAGCTGAAGTCGCCAGTGGAGATGACTGCCTTGAAGCCTTTGACACTGTAAGTCATCGGCAGCAGCGGATTGAATATCTTCATCCAGTTCGGAATCAGCTCCAGCGGGAACGTACCCGCACTCGTAGTCAATTGGAAGATTAGAATAAGGATGACTACGAAACGGCCCGGCTGGTCGAGCCAGGTTACGATCGCCTGGATCATCCACATGAAGGCAAGGCTGGTAATGAAGGAGAAGGCGTAGAACAAGCCTACACTCTGCACTTCAAGGCCCAGGCCGTACAGAACAATCAGGATGGCGAGAAGCGCCTGGAGCAAGCTCATCATGGAGAACGTAAGGGTACGGCTCATGAACCGGTTGAACCGGCTTGCTCCGATCACTTCAGATTCACGCATCGGAATAACAATCGTACAGATCAGTGCGCCTACGAACAAACCGAGCGACAGGAAGTAAGGGGCGAATCCTGTTCCATAGTTCGGTACCTTGCTGACTTTCACTTCTTCAATCTGTACCGGCTGGGCAAACATGGATACCAGCGCATCGCTCTTGTTCACAGCATTAGTCTGCGTTGCGGCATCGCCCAGCTTGCTTGCCAGCTCACCGGAGCCTGCTTTCAGCTCATCCAGACCGTCCTTGAGCTGGCCTGCCCCGTCACTCAGCTGCTTCGAGCCGTCAGCTACAGAGCTGAGGCCGCTGCCAAGCTGTCCTGCGCCGCTCAGCAGCTTCGCTGTTCCGGCTTCAAGCGCTTTGCCGCCGTCTGCCAGCTTCGCACCGCCTGCGGCCGCTTCGTCCAGCTTCGCGCCGAACTGCTGCATGCCTGCCGACAGCTTCGCACCGCCTGCTGCAAGTGTGCCCGCGCCAGCCGCCAGCTGCTGCTGGCCTTCCAGCAGCTGTGCGCTGCCGGCGTTCAGCTGCTGCGCTCCGGCATGCAGCTGCGTTACACCTGCATCAAGCTGCTGGGAACCGCTGTGCAGCTGATTCGCTCCCTGCACCAGCTGCTCCTGGCCGCTGTGCAGTGCCGTTGCTCCTGCCAGCAGCTGCTCCTGGCTCTGGTCCAGCTGTGCAGTGCCGGTGGCCACTGCTGTACTTGCCGCCAGCAGCTTCTGCACATCCGGGCTTGCCGCAAGCTGCGGATTCGATTTCGCCAGTGCCTGCAGACCGTCTGCTACCGCCTTGGCTCCGGCTGCCGCTTTCGCGCTGCCTTCCTTCGAAGCCGTAAGACCGGCTTCGAGCTTCGCGCTGCCTTCTGCGGAAGAGGTCAGGCCCGCTTCCAGCTTCGCGCTGCCGTCAACCACCGACTTCGTGCCAGCCTGCAGCTTGGCGGTTCCGTCTACGGCCGACTGTGTGCCGTCCTTAAGCGAAGCCGCTCCGGCTGCAGTCTTCTGCAGCCCTGCGTCAAGCTGCTTGCTGCCTGCTGCCGACTGGGTCACACCATCCTGCAGCTGCTTATGGGCTGCGGACAATTGCTGAAGCCCTCCGGCCAGCGTGCTGCTGCCGGCTTCCAGAGCCGCTGCTCCGGTATTCAGATCCGTCACACCCTGGGTAAGCGGCGCTACGCCATCGAGCAGCTTGCCGGTGCCTTCAGTCAGGACAAGCAGATTGTCCTTCAGCTTAAGCGCTCCGTCATCCAGCTTGGTGGCACCGTCAGCAATCTTGGTGGCGCCGTCCCCGGCTTCGCCAAGCCCGCTGGCGATATCCGTGATTTTATCAAATACAGATTCGGTATACGCTTCTGTGATCTTGGCAGACACTTTAGTCTTAATATCCTTCACTGCCGTGCCGCCGATCTGGCCAGCCAGGAAGTTGTAGCCTTCATTAGGCTCGTAGATGATTTTGGCCGGCTGCGGATCCGCATCCAGCAGGGTAGTAGCTTTGGCCGAGAAGTCTTCCGGAACAATAATCGCCATATAATAGGTATTGTCCGCAAGTCCGGCTTCCGCCGCTTCACGGCTGACGAAATTCCACTTGAACCCGTCCGTCTTCTTCAGCTCTGCGACCAGGTCTGTTCCGGCGCTCAGCTTGGAGCCCTCATAATCAGCACCTTTATCTTCATTTACGACAGCGACCGGAAGCTCGTTCATTTTACCGTAAGGATCCCAGAATGCCTTGAGGAATAATCCGCTGTACAGTACAGGAATGAACAGAATGGCAAACATGGAAATACGCATCTTGGGATTCTTAAAAACCGCGCCAAGGTCCTTGATAAACACGGATAAAGATTTCATTCTGGTTCTCTCCTTCTAATCATATGCTCTCTTTAAAATGCTATAAATTCCTCTGAAATGATATTTTCGTGAATGTTACAGTAACACTGGTTGACCATTTTCCCCATTCAGTCAGTCAAGAGCAAAAAAAATTTTGCCTGTTCACATCAGGGAAAGCGCAGGTTCGCAGGGCGCCGTCCCTATACCGGACTTAAATTTTACTGTGACAGGCCTTCTGCCAAAAATAAGTGAAAGTAGCATTTAATCTGCTCTTTGGTCAAAGGCACATGCACCTTGCTCAGTTCAGCAGTAAGTACGATATAAAGCCTGAACATTACTACCGAGACAATCTGGGGATCGCAGGGTTTGATCTCCCCTTGACGGATTGCCTGTTCCACCTCCCGTTCCAAATATTCAAGTACGACACTCTCGATCTTGTCGAGCCCATCACCGGCCTGCGGCGTTCCGAAATCACGACTTTCCTGGGACAGCTTGATGAATAGCTCATGTTCGCTCCGAAATTCCAGCAGGGCGTCCAGCACACGGTGCAGATTATCAAAAAACGGCTTGTCGCGTTTAATCTCCCGCTCGGCGATTCTTTTCATCTCAATAATGACATCTCGCAGAATCTCGTCAAATAATTGTTCCTTGTTCGTAAAAAAGGTATAAATCGTCCCTTTGCCGACATTGGCAATCTTGGCGACCTGATCCATTGTAGTTGCCTTATAGCCGAATAATGAAAAAGATTTCGTCGCCGCCTGAAGCACCTGCTGCCTTCGATCTACCACAGCCACCCGTGCACTCCCTTTCGTCAGGAAATATCATTGCGTCCGCGTTCTGACCAATTTACTAATCCGGTCACTCGGTCAAGACCAACTTTATCACGATGCTCACGCCAATGCAATACTTATGCCCAACTTTTTTTATTTTATTGCAGTGTTTTAACTTTCTATTTACGTCTTATTTGTATAATGTGAGAAAAGAAGCAAAAACCCTAGTATAATATAATAGAACATGAACATGGGATCTCGAATGAACCGATGAAGAGAACTCGTAATTCTACCCATGATGGAAAGTAGCAGGTGAACTTATGCGAAAGAAAAGAGTACTGCTGTTTTCGGAAGGCTTCGGCACGGGCCATACAGGGGCAGCCTATGCTCTGGCCGAAGGAATAAGACTGCTGAGTCCGGATGTGCAGTGCCGGGTCATTGAGCTTGGAAAATTCCTCAATCCTACGGTCGCACCATGGATTCTTTCCGCTTACCGCAAAACAGTCAGCAGCCAGCCTAAGCTGGTCGGCATGATGTATAAGACCCAATATCATAAATCACTGAACCGGTTGACTAAGCTGGCTCTTCACCGGATTTTTTATACACATGCCTCACAGGTCATAGAGCAGCTTAAACCCGATTTGATTATCTGCACTCATCCTATTCCGGCCGCAGTCATCTCCAGATTGAAGCAGCAGGGGCTGGATGTCCCGCTCTACACGCTGATTACAGATTATGATGCGCACGGCAGCTGGGTGAACGCTGAAGCCAACCGCTATCTCGTCTCTACTTCACGCGTCAAATCGATTCTTACCGGACGGGGCGTATCTCCTGAGCTGGTGACGGTTACCGGCATCCCGGTGCATCCGAAGTTCTGGGAGCGCCATAGCAAGACTCAGCTCCGCAAGGAGCTGGGGCTCGCCGACATTCCTACCGTGCTCATTATGGGCGGCGGCTGGGGGCTGATGTTCGGGAAGGACATCATGAATTCGCTCACGGCCCGGATGGATGAGATCCAGCTTATATTCTGTATGGGCAGCAATGACAAGCTGGTAGCCAAAATGAAAGCCAACCCGCTGCTGGATCATCCCAATGTAAAGATTCTCGGCTACAGCAGCGAGATCAACAAATTAATGGATGCTTCCGATCTGCTGATTACGAAGCCGGGCGGAATGACCTGTACTGAAGGTCAGGCCAAAGGCATTCCGATGCTGTTCTACAGCGCCATCCCGGGGCAGGAAGAGAAGAACAGCCAGTATTTTGTAGAGCTGGGGCTGGCCGAAGTGCTCGATTCGGAAGTGGTGAACAAATGGTTCTCCATGCTGCTGCATGAATATGCCGGACTTGAATTACAGCGGAAACGCCGGACTTCCCCGGAACGCCAGCAGCCTCAGCATTGTGCAGCTACTGTGCTCCAGCTGCTGGGTAAGCCCGCCAGCGAAGCTGTTGCCGAATCCGAGTCGTGGAGCTCCCCCTCACAGGTGCGCAATGAAGAGGCCGTCTATGTCACCCCGTAAACGGACCCCGGTGAACAACAACATAAAGAACCTCCAGCCACTGGTAAGCGTGGATTTGGAGGTTCTTTTGCATTACATAAGATGAGAATGCAGCGGAAACCTTCTCCGCGCAGCCAGCGTGAATTCAGATGGCAAGACAGTAACAGTGATTATTTGTAGAAGGTATGATTGCCGATGGTCTTAAGGAGTGTCCGTGAATGATGCACAGTAAGATCCTGCGCGAGCGTCAGCGATAAGAAGAAGTACGTGTCATCCGTAACTTCCTTAACTCCCATAAGTGCAGCATTAACAGCCTTGATACTGTCCGCGTTGGGCTTCACACGCTTTAGACGGCCGTTGGCGACAGGACTGAATTGGCTTTTCTGATAGATTACATCATGAATGGTATCGGGAAAATTGGCTGACCGCAGCCGGTTCAGAACAACGTTGGCAACTGCCACCTTGCCCTGGTACGGTTCGCCTTCTGCTTCTGCCATGACTATTTTTTGCAGCAGTAGCAGGTCTTCTTCGGATACTGCGTAGCTCCAGGTGGCTTCAGCTTGCTGCTCCTGGCTTAGTAGCTTGGTCCGAGAGAAGAACAATGTTGCGGGGGGATGTTGCTGAGTTGCCGCTTTGACTTTATTTACGCTCGTTGTCCCCTTGGCCGCTTTCTTCAGCGCTTGCGCCGCTGACGGCGTTGCTTTCACCACAGTTACCTTAGCCTTAGGCTTAGGCTGAACGGCGCCCGTCTTCGCAGCATCTTGACGCTGCAGCTTCTCGGGGCTTAACCATCCGGTGCTTACCATGCGGGCCCAGGTATGGACCGGTTCGGCAGCTGTGGTGTAAAGCATGGGAGTAATTGTGCTGGATGAAGGGCTTGTCCTATATACAGCTGATGCAGCTTTCGGAACACTGGGCTCCAGAGACTCATGGCCGGCAGACTTCAAATTACCCATTTCTATTGCATTCTCCCCGGTAGCAGCAGATCCTTCGGGGTTCATCAAACTTATCGCTGAGAAAGACACTAGAATTACACTAACCAGCAGCGCAATACAGCGGCTCTGTTTAAATATTAACATTATTTACCTCCTATTTTACGGCACACTCCTATTGTATGTAACCGAAAATGGAAGCTTTGAAAACTTTCTTGTCGATTTATGTTGAGAAAAATGTAAATTTTTCGGTCATTTCATACATAGGAATGGCATGCATCCTGGTAGCATACACCACAAAAGCATCCACCGTCCAGCCTAAGTCTGGAAGTAAATTGCCTGAGGGACGTCCCTTTACCCGTAAATTTTCCAGCCGCTCCAGCGTAAACGGCTGCTCCTCACGGTATTTGCGGGCCACTGTCAAATGGGGATTATACGTTCGCGTTTCCGCCGTGAACCCTAACGGAAGTGTCGCGGAAACCACCTTTTTCTGCAGCTCCCTGAGCGGCTCGAGCTCCCCGGAAACCCCCGTCCAGAGCACTCTTGGCGAGTCCGGGAGGCCGAATGTGCCCCATTCTCCGAGCTTCAGCTGAAAGCCTTTGCTTGACGAGGAAACTTTCCGGAGCGCCTCGAACAGGCCCGGGATATCCTCCTTCGGAGTGTCGCCAAGAAATTGCAGCGTAATATGGAAATCTTCAAAATGTGTCCATCTGGCAAATTTAAGTCCGGAAGACACGCGGGCAGACTCATTTTTAAGATAATAGCGCAGTGCTTCCGGCAAAGGTATCGCGATAAACAGACGCTCAAATTCTTGCTCCGGCTCCTTATGTTCCATACTAATTTCACCTTTCCAGGCAGATTTGTTATTCTTATTCTATACTTATCGTCCATTTCTCTACTGAAATGTAGAATAGGAGGGAACCAACATGACTAAATCCATCGTTTGTATGCAGCATTTATCAGCCGGGCAGCAGGACCTGATCCGCGCCGCTGCACCAGGTTATACCCTTACCCTCGGAGATTCCAGGAATCCGGACCTTGAGCTGCTCTCCGGTGCGGAAATTATCATAGGCTGGGGAAAAGGCGTCAGTGATACCCTTCTGCGCCAGGGTTCACCGCTGCGCTGGGTCCAGGCCTGGTCTGCCGGTGTGGAGAAACTTCCGCTCGAAGCCATGCATGAACGCGGGATTCTGCTGACAAATGCCAGTGGTGTTCATGCCGAACCGATTACTGCCGTTATCTTCAGCTTCATGCTGATGTTCACCCGGAACATGCATACCGCTATCCGCAACCAGCAGAACCGCCGCTGGCATTCGGATGGACAAGAGAGTGAATTGACCGGCAAAACGGCAGTGATTGCCGGAACCGGCTCCATCGGCAGCGAAACCGCCAGAATTGCCAAGGCTTTCCGTATGAAGACGATCGGTGTGAGCCGTTCCGGCCGGCCGGTTGACGGCTTCGATGAGGTCTTCACGACCGGACAGCTGAAGGATTCCGTGAGCGACGCCGATTTTATTATCAACACTTTGCCGATCACCGACGAGACGCAAGGAATATTCGATGCAGACATCTTCTCCGCTGCCAAGCAGGGGGCCTATTACATTAATATTGGCCGCGGAGCGACTACCAATACGGACGATCTAATCTCTGCGCTGCACAGCGGACAGCTTGCCGGTGCCGGACTCGATGTCTTCGAGAAAGAGCCGCTGCCGGAGGATCACCCTCTGTGGGGAATGGAGCAGGTTATCATGACCCCTCACTGTGCCGGGGTAACCGACCGTTACGCAGACCGGGTAGTGGATATTTTCGTTGAGAACATGAAGGCCTATCTGGAGTCCGGAACGCCTTCACTCAATCTGGTCGACTACAGCCGCCAATATTAAGCCTCCGCCGCCGGGGCAGGCGGGGTTGCTGTGGGGTTGCTGCTAACTTGCGGACTGGGCTGGCGAGCTACGGGGTTGCTGGGGACTGGCGGACTGGGCTGGCGAGCTACGGGGTTGCTGCTAACTTGCAGACTGGGCTGGCGAGCTTGCTGCGGGGTTGCTGCTAACTTGCGGACTGGGCTGGCGGGGTTGCTGTGGGGGATATGCGGACTTGTGGACGGGCTGGTGTGGTTGCTGCGGGGTTGCTGCTAACTTGCGGACTGGGCTGGCGAGCTGCGGGGTTGCTGGGGACTGGCGGATGGGCTGGTGATTGCTGAGGATTTGCGGACTTGCGGTTTAAAGGTGACTCCTGCGGCTAAATGTTGTACATATTACAACTTTGGATGTTAGATAAAAGGGTTTTCTAGAGAATTGTTGTACGAAATACAATAATTGTCTCGTTTATCTGCCGAATAGAGGCGAAATGATGCCTTTTATACAACAATTTTCGGTTAACGTCGATCTTTCGAGGAAAATGTTGTATTTTGTGCAGGATTTCAACTATCCGGATTTCCCACGAAATGAGTTGAACTTGAAAATCACCTGTCCTTAATCCCCTGCGCCGGCAAAACTCCTGCACTTACAAGTCTATTTAGACTAACTAGCTGTGCTGAGTGAATTGCAGTTACGTTAATTGTATTTCCTGCAGTCTTTTTTCCTGAATATGGGAATTTTAACTGCAGAGAATGCAATTAAAGTCCTCGCAGCGCAATAATTGATTACTTTAGTTGCACAAAATACAGTTAGTTAGTACTTAGGCGGCGCGGTTCTCGTCATCAATTAGCCTGCAGTTCGAGCTAGGAGCCGGGGCCATCCGAAAAATCACCTGTTCAAGCTGAATAGCAGTATAGCTATACTCCTCTGCTTTATTACCAAGACAAAAACAGCCTCTGCAAAACTAAGCAGAGGCTGTTTTTATATTCCCATCTCACTATATAGTTTGAACTTGAAGTTTACAATTAGGGAGAAGTGGCGGAAGAGAAGTTTGGAACTGTAGGAGCACTAGCGTCCGCCTTTGTTCACGGATTTCCACCGCTACTAGCGGTATAAATCAAGAAATCCGGGAACAACAGCGGCCGGAAGTCCAAACATTCTCTGCAGTCACGGCGTATCCCTAAGTAATTAAATTTCACTGCTTCAGCCTATATTGCCCCTCACACTTGAAACCGAGTAACAGACTCCTTAAGCTCAGTAAGCAGCAGCTTCAGATGCTCGATGCCTTTGGCCACCTCCGTAGTCGCGCTGAGCTGCTGGTGGGCCGAAGCTGAAGTCTCTTCTACACCAGCCGCAGATTGCTGGGCGAGTGCCGAGATATGCTGGCTGAACTCGTTCATGGTTTCACTGGCTCCGGTCATCTGCTCCAGATCCTTGGCCATGTCTTCCACCGTGAGCGCCATTACCCCCACCGAGCCGTTGATATCGGCCAAGGCTTCGCCCGTCTCGACAATCTGCCGGCTGCCCTCTTCCGTCTTCGCCACGCCGCCGCGCAGCTGTTCAACCATAGCTCTGGAGTCATGCTGGATTCCCTGTGTAATTCCGGTAATCTCCGCTACGGTCCGCTGCACATCCTCCGACAGCTTGCGTACCTCCTGTGCCACTACCGCGAAGCCCCGGCCGCTGTCACCGGCTCTCGCCGCTTCAATAGCCGCATTGATCGCCAGCAGATGCGTCTGCTCAGAGATGCTGCGGATGGAGCCCACAAGCCGGAAGATACCCTCGTTCTTACGGTTCAGCTCCTCCACTGTATCCATAGACTGCGATACAGCGTCCGCAATCTGGTTCATTTGCGCCACCGAGCTCTCCATGAGCGCTTTGCCTTTTTCACCCTTTTGCCGCACCTGCTCCGAATGAAGCGAGAGGTCAATTCCCATGCCGGCAAAATTCTCAATTAAAGCGTTTAACTCCTCCACCGCCTTAGAAGCATCTACCGCTGCCTCGGCCTGGCTTCCGGAGGCTTTGGCCAGCTCTTCCATCGTCAAGGCAATCTGGCTGCTGCCCTCCTTGGTATCAGAAATCGTATGCATCAGCTCATCGCCCTGTTCCGAAATCACCTCGGAGACATTTCTGATCCGGTTCACCATTTCCAGCAAGGTACGGTTGGTTTCGTTTACGGTCTTGGCAAGCTGGCCGATTTCATCCATATTGCCGATCAGGGTATCCTCAGCGGTCAGATCACCGCCGGAGATCCGCTGCAGGTGTACGGTTACCTTTTTGAGCGGATTGATCATGGTCTTACGGATCACCATGTTAATCATTCCGATGACTACCAGGACAATCAGCACAGTTGCAATACTCAACGTCAGGGAAGTGTGGAAAATCTTCTCGGAAACTTTACCCTCACTCGCTGCTTCATCCTGAGTGTGCGCAACAAGCGCGTCCAGATCAATCTGCATCGAATTAAACGCCTCAATCCCCTTGTGGGATACCTCCAGTGCTAATTCCTCGTCATTCGAGCTACTCAGCAGGATCGCCTGATTGTTGACGGTCAGGAACTCGCCCCATTTCCCGACGAGCGACTGTAATTGCCCCAGCTCCTGCTCTCCGCGCAAGGTGAGCTTGTATTCCTTCAATGTATCTGACACTTTGCGGATGAATTCAGCCCGCTCTTCCGCCAGTGTGCTTTTCTCCGCGCTATCCGTGCTCAGAATATGCTGCATGCTGATCGCCATAACATGCTCTGTCAGGTAATTTACATTGTGGATTTTATCCAGTGCGGGAATGCTCTGATCAATAATATTGCCTGTGTTCTTCTGCATACCGTTCATTTGATAGAGCGAGACCCCGCCGGTAACCAGAACCAGTACTGCCAAAGCCGCATAACCGGAGGCAATCTTGAATCCAATACTTTTACTTCCTTTAGCTATAGCGGTCTGGCGCACCTTTTTAGTTCCACTCACCCATTTTTTAACTGCACTTTTCAGTTGTTGACCCTTGCCCATCTACGCGCGCCTCCTCAAACGTTTTCCGAAAACATGACCGGAATTCCATTCTATTACATTCCATTTTCATAAAATAACAAAAAAAAATAGGTTGCTAGTACTATTTCGGCAAAATACCTAAAAAATTTTATATGTATATCCAGATCATATAAAAAACAGTACCCGCCAGCCAAACCGGCTGACAGGTACTATAGACGCAGCAGTATGTCCTAATCCAGATCGTAAATCGAGCCTACCTTCAGCCCGTACAGCTCATTGTAGATTTTCTCGGCAAACGCATCGGTCATTCCGGCGATATAATCAATCACCATATGCTCCCAGGTCCAAATAGGCTTAGCCGACCTCTGATCCTTCTCATACCGCTGCAGCCAATCGCTCGGAATAATACTCCGCGAGGTCTCGGGATCAAGGAAGGCCTCCCACAGCCGCCGGAGGATCCATTCACTCCGTTTCTGCAGGCGCTGCACACGCAAATCGCGGATCATCGTTACCCAGGCGAAGCTTTTGAGCACACTGACCGTCCGCAGCATATCCTCATCCTCCTGGCCTTCCTTGATGAAGGTAACCTTCTTCCAGTCCCCGTCCTCGATGACGCCGAGACTGGCAACGAAAGTACTGACCCAATAAGCTTTAACTTCACGGCGCGTGCGGGAGTAGTCATTCTCACAGGTCGGCATTTTCTCCATCCATACCCGAAGGAATGAGCTAAGCACTTCCTCCACCTTGGCGCTGATCGCCTCCGCCTGCCAGCCTGACCAGAAAGCATCCTCCAGCGTTGTGATCTTCTCTACAATCAGCCGCTGGATGTATTCGTCGTGCATGAAATGCTCGTGTACCTCTATCTTGCCGGCTTTGATGCCGTCTTCGAGGTCATGGGCCGAATAGGCAATGTCATCGCATAAGTCCATAAGCTGTGCTTCCAGCGTCTTTTTGCCTGCCGGAACCCCCCACTGGGTGCGGATCTCGTTGATGTACTCCCATTCATGCAGGTACATGCCCTTCTTCAGCACAGTACCGGGAAACGGATATTTGTTAATGCCCAGCAGCACCGCATCCGAGAGGTTCAGTCCATCGATATTCTCCCGTTTCTCCAGAAACATGATCAGGCGGAAGTTATGGGCATTGCCTTCAAAATGTTCATATTTACGCTTCATGCTCTCATGGATTGTCTGCTTCTGTACCGGACCGGCCCCGGACTTCGCGGCAGCCTCCGCTGTCTTCTTGGCAATGAGCCCCTCCAGCAGGCTGTCCAGCACCTCTTCTCCCTTATGCCCAAACGGCGGATGGCCGAAATCATGCGCAATGGCCGCACATTCCACGACCTCCGGATCGATGACCAATCCCGGATTCTCAGCTGCCCCCGTCTCTACCTCAGGGTAAGAACGCAGCAGACTCTTCGCCGCTTCACGGGCAATCTGCGCCACCTCCAGCGAGTGGGTCAGCCGTGTGCGGTAATAATCTCCGGTGCCTGCACCGAATACCTGTGATTTGCCTTGCAGCCGTCGAAAGGTCGGCGAATGGATCAGACGCGAATAATCGCGTTCATATGCGGCTCTGGATGTTTCCAGCCGGGTAATTTCCGGATATTGCCTATGCTCTCTTTTCTCAATTAGTGTCATCTCCGCTGCCCCTATTCCATTGATCTGTATTTAGTATCTCATTATAAGTCATTTCCGGCAGAACTTTCACTCTAAAATGCGACCAGATAAGTATCCGGTTCAGATGATTACTTTCATCTTTCTCATTAACCTTCCAGTTCGCTCTACATAAAATGCATACTTCCCGGGGCAAATGGAGCATTCTAAGGCTCAAGCAGTGCAGGAACGGCTTATAAAAACACAGGGTGTGGAGTGAAACTTGAGACGCATGAAAAGAGGAATCCGAATTACTGCCGCGGCCCTTGCAGCGCTCGCGCTAATGCACGGCTCTGCAGACATTGCCCTCGGCAGCCCGAACAGGGCCAAGAACCGCTATTATTATGAGGAACGGGGCGACATGATCTGGGAGGTGCAGACCAGCCAAAAGGTTATTGCACTCACCTTCGACGACGGCCCGGACCCCTTCGAGACGGATGGCATTCTGGAGGTACTGCATGAATACAATGCGAAATGCACTTTTTTTGCAATTGGCAAACGGATCGCCGCTTATCCCGAGGTCGCCAGACGCGTCATTAATGAAGGCCATGAGCTTGCGAACCATACCTATAATCACGTTTATTTCAAAAAACCGGTCTCCGGGCAGCAGATTCAGGAGGAGCTGGAGCTGACGGAGAAGGAGATTGTCAAAGTATCCGGCAAACACAGCAGCCTGTTCAGACCGCCGGGCGGAATGTACGACGAGACGATGATTGATGTGTCCAACAACATGGGCCTGAAGCCGGTGCTCTGGTCCTGGCATCAGGATACCCGCGACTGGAACCGCCCGGGAGTCTGGAGCATCTCCAGCAGAGTGATCCGCAATGCCCGGAATGGAGATATCGTTCTATTTCATGACCATGTCCATGGGCAATCGCAAACGAAGGAAGCGCTGAAGATTATCCTTCCCGAGCTTGAGAAGCAAGGGTTCCGGTTCGTCACTGTCTCCGAGCTGATCACGTTATCCGATGCGCAGCAGGCGAAGACAGAGCGGTACGGGACTTATTGAAGCTCCGTCCTCCGCTCTCCGCCTGCTGTCCGGGGGTTTCTTAGATTGCGCAGGTCCACAAAATAGGGTAGTCTTGAGCATTATAAGGCTACCTGTGACTTCTGCCGCAGTGCATCCCCTGGGAGGGTTTAATTCATGTCCGAGAATACTTCCTATACAACCGAGGAAATCGCCCGGTTACTTAAAATATCCAAACTTAAAGTCTATGATCTGATCAAAAAAGGAGAGCTGCCCTCCTACCGTGTCGGCAAACAAATGCGTGTTGACCTCTCTGATCTGGAGGCATACAAGCAGAATTCCCGCAGCAGCGGGGCTTATGGGCATCCGCTCCCCGGCGGAAGCGGATTACAGGAAATACAGCCGCTGCAGACGCCCGCTTCCTTCGCGGCTCCGTATCAGGCCTTCGCCCCGCCGCCGCCCCATACCGGCAAAAGCACCAGTATGAATGTGGTCATTACCGGCCAGGATATGTCGCTTGATATTCTGGCGACCTATCTGGAGCGTACGCTGCCGTCCACCCGCCCGCTCCGTTCGTATGCCGGCAGTCTGGACAGCCTGATTGCCATGTATCACGGGGAATCAGATATTGTCAGCACCCATCTCCTGGATGGGGATACCGGCGAATATAATCTGCCTTATATCCGCAAGCTGCTCGTAGGCTTTTCTTATAAAGTAGTGCATCTGCTATCGCGCAGTGCCGGGTTCTATGTGCAGAAGGGCAACCCCAAAGGCATCCGCAGCTGGAGTGATCTCCGGCAGAGCGGGCTGACCCTGATCAACCGCGAACGCGGCTCCGGGGCCCGGGTGCTGCTGGATGAGCAGCTCCGCCTGCTCGGAATTCCATCCGCATCGCTGGAGGGCTACGGAACCGAAGAGAACAGCCATCTGGCTATAGCCGGCATGGTGGCGCGGGGCAGTGCCGATGTGGGCATCGGCACCGAGAAGGCCGCCAAGATTATTGACGGCATTGACTTCATTCCGCTCACCAAGGAACGCTACGATCTGGTCATGGTCAAGAAGCCCGAGAATGAACAATGGATCAGCACGGTTATTGATATTCTGCGTTCATCCGCCTTCCAGAACGAGCTGAAGTCCATTCACAGCTATGACCTTACCGAAACAGGAAATATTATATATGAGACTTGAACTAGCAGAACAGAAAAGGGACGCCCGGCGGAGATATACCACCGGGCGTCCCTTTTCACTGCATCTGTATTTCAATCGGGCATTCAATCCTTACTGCTGCATCCGGTCTACAATCCCGGTGAACAGAACCCCTTTTCACTGCATCTGTATTTCAATCGGGCATTCAATCCTTACTGCTGCATCCGGTCTACAATCCCGGTGAACAGAATACCTATCGCTGTAGCTCCGGCATCCGGGTGGCTGAGGCTCCGCTCGCCCACATAGCTTGCCCTGCCTTTGGAAGCGATGATGTCTTTGGTGTGCTCGGCTCCCTGCACCGCCGCTTCTGCCCCCTTGCGCATGCTGATCAGCAGGGCGTCGCCATTCTCCGCACTCTTCCGCTGGGTTTCAGCAGCAGGTATCAGCGCATCGAGCAGCGTCTTATCGCCAAGCTTCGCTCCGCCCCGCTTCTGAATCCCTTCCGCCGCATGCTCCAGCAGCTCGGCAAGTTCAAGTCCGCTTAGCTCTGTCCGGCCCTTGGCGTATTTGGCCGCGCTGCGGAAGGCCGAGCCCCAGATCGGACCCGAAGCGCCTCCGCAGTGCTCAATGATCACCATTCCGCAGGCTTTGAGGAATTCACCGATTTCCTCCTGCGGCAGCTCCTCCCATTCCAGCTTCAGCTGCCGGAAGCCTTTGGCCAGCGACATGCCGAAGTCCCCGTCTCCGGCGAAGGAATCCAGTTCACAGAATTCGACTTCCTTCTCAATGATAAGCTTCGCCATCTCATCTATCATCACTACTATATCAGCTGTAAGCAGCTTCTCCATTGCTTCCGCCTCCTAACATCTATAAGCTGCCGTCTCCGCACTATAGTCAAGTGCCTGCTTCAGCTCATCATCCAGCTTCAGCAGGGTGACCGATGCTCCCGCCATATCGATGGCACTCATATAATTGCCGACAAAGGTCCGGTATACCCTGATCTTGGCTTCCTCCAGCAGCAGGCTGACGGAACGGTTCAGAATGTACAATTCCTGCAGCGGCGTTGCCCCGAAGCCGTTAATCATCAGCGCGACCTCTTCCTCCGGGTTAACCGGCATATCAGCGAGCAGCGCCTGCAGCGCCTTCGCGGCCAGTTCATCGGCCGGAACGAGCTTTTCCCGGGCAATACCAGGCTCGCCGTGAATCCCAACACCGAACTCGATCTCATCCCCGCCAAGCGCGAAGGTTGGTGAGCCTTTGGCCGGTACGGTACAGGAAGTCAGCGCGAAGCCGATCGACCGGACATTGCGAACTGTTTTCTCCGCGATGGCTTTGACCTCCGGAAGTGTATCTCCGCGTTCTGCAGCCGCTCCGGCGATTTTATGCACAAACACCGTTCCGGCCACGCCTCTTCTGCCTGCCGTCGATGCATCGTCTGCCACGGACACATCATCGTTCACATACACTTTCTCCACGGGTATATCATCGTCCTCGAACGCCATCTCCGCCGCCGCATCGAAATTCATACAGTCGCCGGAATAGTTCTTGATAATCAGCAGCGTTCCTTGGGAGGAAGCCGTCTTCGTAATCGCGTTGTAGACCTGAATGGTCGACGGAGAGGCAAACACATCTCCGCATACCGCCGCATCAAGCATTCCCTTGCCTACGTATCCGCCATGCGCCGGCTCATGTCCGCTGCCTCCGCCGCTGATCAGAGTGACTTTGTCCGGGTTCAGCTCTTTACGCGTAATGATCTTGTATTTCCGGTTCCACTCCAGCAGCTCCGGATGGGCAAGCACCATGCCCTCGATCATCTGCACGACTACATCTTCAGGAGCGTTGATGATCTTCTTCATCTGGCTTCGCCTCCGCTTCCGCCCAGCCGGTCTGCAGCCAGAATGGCCGCATATACATCATACTTCGTCACCGGGAACGGCATATTATGAATGGACTCCCCTTCGGCACAGGCTCTTTCGGCCACCGGCATCAGCCGGGCTTCACTGATATCTGTAACACCCAGGTCCTTCAGGCAGGTAGGTAATCCGAGCGACTTGCAAAAGCCAAGCACCGTATCCAGTTCTTCCTGCGGCGCATTCTCCAGCACCATGTGTACCAGCGTCCCGAAAGCCACCTTTTCCCCGTGATAATAATGATGGGTCTCCTCCAGAATGGTCAGCCCGTTATGCACAGCATGCGCTGCGGCCAGTCCCCCGCTCTCGAATCCAAGCCCGCTGAGCAGGATATTCGTCTCGATAATATTCTCCAGCGCCTGTGTAACCACCTTGCCGTCATTGGCCGCTTTGGCCTTCAGTCCGTCCTCCAGCAGTGTTTCGTAGCAGAGACGGGCCAGCTCCATCGCCGCCTTCGTGCTTACCGCCCCGGAATTGTTATAGGTGAACCCTCTGACACAGGATCTCGCCTCAAAAAAGGTCGACAGTGCATCCCCCATCCCGGCCACCAGAAAACGCGTCGGTGCATTGGCAATGATTCCGGTATCCACCAGCACCACATTCGGATTCTGCCGCGCATACAGATAGGATTCGAACTCGCCATGCTCCGAATAAATGACAGAAGAGCCGCTGCACGGCGCGTCGGTCGCCGCAATCGTCGGCACGACAATAATGGCAATTCTCGCCCGGTTGGCGATGGCTTTGGCTGTATCCAGCGCTTTGCCGCCGCCAAGGCCGACAATGACATCACAGCCTTCTGCTGCCGTGAACTGCTCCAGCCGGTCGATCTCCTTCAGGGTACATTCCCCGCCGAACCCGCCGATTACGAATTCGAACCCGCCTTTGGCAACCGCTTTGTCCAGGTACTCCTGAACCCGGGCCTGATCATCCTTATGCGCCACCAGCAGCGCTTTCCGTCCATAGATCGTTACATAGTCCCCGATATTGTACAGTTCATCCCTGCCCTGAACATATTTAGAGGGAGAGGTTAGTATTTTTCTCATTTCACAGCACTCCTTAGGCAGGATTTGTAAACGCTTCCTATTCAGTATAAACGCTTTGCTGCTGTTTGGCATTGCACGATCCTGTATAGAACTATTCCGTCATTTCATCCTATAAACTCCCAGCGCAGCGCGGATTATGCACGGCTCTTCAGGCGGTAGACCGCCGGTGTTTCTCCTGTAGCTTTTTTGAAGGTCCGGATGAAATACCCGCTATCCTCAAAACCCAGCGAATACGCGATGCTCACTACAGATTCTTCACCCTCCACCAGACTACGTTTCGCTTCCTCCAGCCTAAGGCTATTTATATAGGAAGAAAAGGTGCTGCCCGTCTCCTGCCTGAACAGTCTGCTGAAATAGTCCGCGCTGATCCAGCATAACTGGGCCATGTCCGCCAGTCTCAGCCGCTCCCGGAAATGCCCATGAATATGCTCCAGCGCCGGCTTCAGCCTGAGACTGCCACCTATTGTGCCCGCAGCTTGCTTCCTGTCAGTCGGCTGGCCTGCCTCCTGTACCTGCTGCCGGGGAACCTCATGTACCTGTGCTGCTGCTTCTGGCTGCCGGCGAACCTCCTGCTCCTGCGCTGCTTCTTCTGTAAGCTTCACAGCCGCAGCAGCTGCAGAAGTGCCGAATACATAGGTCCGATTCCTGGCGCCTATCCTGCCGGTTATATAATGGCTCATGTGGGTGACCAGACGGGCTACGGATTCGATCCGTTCATAAGACATCTCCGGAAGGCTCCGATAATATTCCTCCAGCATGCTGTCATGCTCCCTTTGATCTGGACGGCTGGTTGCGCTCAGCATATCAAGCTTCTTACCGGTATCCTGTTCGGGAATAGAGATCTGCCCCAGCATAATGGAGCCAAGGTACTTGCTGCCGACTACCAGCGGTACCGCCATATCCACTATACCCATATGGCATTTATAGACATAGGGACGCTGCATACTCTGTGCGGCATATCCCCCGCGGTAATCACAGCTCTCACATAACCGGGAGGACTGGGTGGCCGATCTCATCGCTCTGCAAAAGTCCGTGCATTTGCTGTGCCGGGTCACCGGCTTGCCCCCAGCATCGACCGTGAGCACAGCCATATCCGTCACCGCAGCAAGATCGTCCTGAATGATCTGCAGCGCCTGTGTATCCACGACATCCTCAAGCAGTTCCAAAGAGTTCCTCATGAGTCCCTCCATTATCATTCAAATTATATCTAAAATTATAACATGATAACGGTTGCAACAAGGAGATTCGGCGCAAACATTTTCAATACTTGATCCTAGCGGACCGTAGTGCCGTTATTTATCGAAAGGGAAACGTTGTGCCGGGCTAACGTATCTTATACACACTTGCGTTCTCTCCAGCAGGCGGCCAGGTACTTGTCCAGCCCACTTCGAGCGGAATTCGCCTACTTCGGGCGGAATCAAGAGCATTTATGCTCTTGATTGGCTCGTCCAGACCAATTGTATTCGAAATATCGAATACATTGAGCTACTGTGAAGGTATAGAGACCAATTGTATGCGAAATATCGAATACATTGAGCTACTGGAAGGTATCCAGACCAATTGTATGCGAAAAACCGAATACAATGTGCTACTGTGAAGGTAACCAGACCCAATGTATGCGAAATATAGAATACAATGTGCTACTTTGATGGTAACCAGACCCAATGTATGCGAAATATCGAATACATTGAGCTACTGTGAAGGTATTGTGCCCTTCCTTCTCTCATCCCTCCCACTCCTTTAAGCTCTCCCTTTCGAGGGAGCACTTAACCGTAAATTCTTATATTTACAACTAAAACAACGCCCACCCCGGTTCAGGAGGACGTTGTTCCTTTCAGCGCACTATGATTTGGAATCCGTGATCACAATAACATCCCGGCTATAGCTACCCCCGGCAAACTCCAAGCCTTCCGGTTCATTCTTGCGGGGCAGCAGCCCTTCGGCAATGATATTGCCGGTGTGATCGAGGTAGCCCGCTACCTCTACACTATTATGGTATAAGCAGATTTCATCCACTCGATCTCCCATTATAATACGGAGGGCCGTTGCTTCTGCCGCAGATAGCTCTTTCCCGTTCACGCGTGCAGGCAGGGGCTCAATGGTCACCTTAGGTTTCTCCGTTCCGAACGGAACGGCAAGCGTTACGATTGCCATCTTCCCCGTCACAGTTAGCGAACGCTTCACCACCGGACTCTCAGCATACTCCCCCTGCTTGAAAATCAGTCCCGGTTCAAGCACCAGCTGGTCCTCAGCGTAGCCGGCCGGCAGATGCATCAGCAGCAGATTAGCATCATCCTCCAGCTGAGTGGATACTTCCCCGCTGAGGCAGTCATATCCCACTCCGCCGGTCGGCAGATGGAAGTACTGCTCATAACGGTGCTGTTCCTTCGCTTCAAACAAATCCACAATCAGCCAGTAGCTGTTCTTGATGAACAGCACCTTGCGGGAATGGATGACCGGATCATCGTAACGGGTATAGCCGTAATGGCTCGCGAAGCTGTAGTCATAGGCTGCACTGGACTGGACATCCCAGATTCTGCAGGCTGCCGTAGTCGGCGTATTCCAGTGAAAGCTGCGGACATGCTGGTCCTGGCCATCCACCACTACTGTATTATGGGCCCGGGTGGATACCGTATATTTACGTTCCTTGTTCCACTCGAACAATCCCATGCCTGAATCCGCCAGCAGCTCGCGCCCTCCGGCGTAGAGCACCAGGCTCAGCGCATCCGAATGGGCATGTCCGCCGACTCCAACACCTGCACGCATCGCCATGTACATGTCTTCCCGGCTCCAGCCCTGTCTGGAGGTGATGTAACCTCCAATCGGGAAGCAGGCTGCCGTTTCGGCAGGCTGCTTCGCCTTCAGCTGCTCATATTGCTGCACAGCTTCCGGCCCTACTCTCCAGAGCAGGGAGAACGGCAGCCGCTCATGCCCCAGCGCTTTGAAATCGCCGCGCTGATACAGATAAGCACCCAGACTCATGACATTGCGCAGCTCGCTGACCACCTGCACATCGGTATCGCCGAATTTGACCAGCTGTCCGTCGGGGGCCAGCAGATGCATCGTCACGGCGAACATTTTCTCTAAGGTTTCGCGATACTCCCCGGCGGAGATTCCAAGCTTATGGAACAGTGCCACCAGTTCATACAGATCGCGCATCACGATCAGATGATAATTCGGACTGCCTTCGAACTGTACCCCATCCGCATATACGTTCTGGCGGATATATCCCGGCAGCTCACGCAGCCCGTACTCCAGCCATTCCGCAGAATCCTTCAGCTCCGGCAGGAGCAGCGCCGTCTGAATCAGCCCCCGCAGCTGCATGCAGACATGGTTGCCGCCGCCGGCATGATATTTGCGCACATACTGCCCGTGCTCATGGAAGGACTTGATCAGCTTCAGCTTAACCGCAGGTTCAAACGCAGGTGAGCTGAAGAAGATAATGAAGGCTTCCGGCAGCATGAACAGCCGCACCCCGACAGACAACGGGTCCCAGGTCGAATGCTCAGAACGGAATGTATCATCGACCGGCATCCTATTATCATCGATGAAGTCGCTGATCATGTCATTGAAGCATTTGGCGTATTTCTCATCACCGGTCAGCGCATAAGCTCTGGACAAATGCTTCACATATACGAACCGGGTCAGATGCAGCTGATACTGAGAGCTGTCATACAGCCAGCTGTTCCAGTCATAGGTTCCACGCGGAAAGACCACTCTCTTCCCTTTAAATAGCGGGATATCCCCTTCCACGATCCGGTCTGCCTCAGCGATTGTCTGCTGCGCTTCCTCCTCATGGCCGTAGTAGCTTGCGGCAGACGCCTGAAGCTTGGGAACATCCTTCACTTCAAAGTAATATCTCCCGTTGTTACCAGCTGCAATGACCTCCAGATAGGCATTCCGTGCAGCCGGGACATCACCTGTCTTCAGCTGTGCGGCCACACCGGCAAGCTCAGGTCTGCTCAAGTCCAGCATGGTGCCGAGGAATTTTTCATCCGATAGCTGCGGCTTCGTATATATAGGATTATGGCGCAAGTCTTTATATCCAATCGTCATTTGAACCCTCACCTTTATTGGTTTAACGGATCTCATCCGCGTCTATTCCTTAATCGAACCGAGCATGGCTCCTTTGGCGAAATATTTCTGCAGGAACGGATACACGATCACAATAGGCAGCATGGCGAGCAATATCGCCGCATTCTGGACATTGGGTCCAAGGTTGGCCGCAAGCTGTGCGTCAACTGCAGCCTCTGCCGAAATATTGGAGGCGCTGATCGCCACCATCTGCCGCAGGAGCGGTTGAATCGGCCAGCGCGATGTATCATTCAGATAGATGACCGCAGAGAAGAACTCATTCCAGAACTGCACCATGAAGAACAGCGTAAACGTGGCGATGATCGGTTTGGACAGCGGGAGCACGACCGAATACAGAATTCTAAACTCTCCCGCCCCGTCAATTCTTGCCGCTTCATCCAGACTTTCCGGCAGGCTCTGGAAGAACGAGCGGATGACCATGATATTAAAAGCGCTGGAAGCCGCCGGAAGCACCACTGCCCAGTAGGAATCGATCAGACCCAGATTTTTGACCACCAGATAACTGGGAATCATACCGCCGTGAAAGATCATGGTGAAGAAAATAATCAGCAGCATGATACGGCGGCCGGGCAGAAACTTCTTGGATAAGGCATAGGCCAGGGTAATCGATACAAACAGGCTAAGCAGCGTACCCATTACCGTGATAATCACGGAGTTCTTGACCGAGGTCAGGAACGTATTCGCATTCAGCAGATAGCTGTAAGCATCCAGCGTCCAGTGCTTGGGCCAGATGAAGAAATTCCCGGCCATTGAATCTCCGGGCGGACTGAAGGATACCGCGATAATGTATAGAAAAGGCAGAATAACCAGCAGACTGATTAAGCAGATAATAACTACAATAATGGTGTCAAACCCTGTTGCCTTGAGCTTCATAACGTCTCCACTCCTGTTCTTGTTCTAGAATATGCCTTCCTCGCCAAGCAGCTTTGCCGCATAATTGGCCCCGACTACAAGGATCAGACTGGAAACGGATTTGAACATGCCTACGGTAATCGCGAAGCTGTAATTGAATTGCTCCAGACCGATATGGTAGACGAACAGATCGAACACATTGGAGACATCCAGGTTGAGGCTGTTGGTCATCAGGAAGATCTGCATAAAGTTGGAGTCCATTGAGGAGCCCAGACGGAGCAGCAGCAGTATAACAATCGTACTCTTGATGCCGGGGAGGGTAATATGCCAGATGCTCTGCAGCCGGCTCGCTCCATCCACTTTGGCCGCTTCGTACTGCTCCGGGTTGATCCCTGCCAGTGCCGCCAGGAAGATAATTGTCCCCCAGCCTGCATCCTTCCAGATAGACTGGAAGATGACCAGCGGCCGGAACCATTCATTGCTGACCAGGAAATTGGCATTGCCGTCAAACCACTGGCTGAGATAATGATTAATGACGCCTGAAGGCCCGAAGAACGAAATCGTAATCCCGTAAATGACGACCCAGGACAGGAAATGAGGCAGATAGACGATCGTCTGCGATACCCGTTTGAACACTTTGAGCCGCACTTCATTCAGGAGTAACGACAGGAGTATCGTAAAGGGAAAATAAATGATCAGGTTCAGCAGACTGATCAGCAGTGTATTTTTCAGCAAAATATAGAAATCGGAGGTTCCGAAGAACTGTCTGAAATTATCCAGCCCCACCCACGGGCTGTCCGTAATGCCTTTGAACGGGCTGTACTCCTTGAAGGCCAGAATGAGTCCCGACATCGGGATATAATGAAAAACCAGAAAATAGAGAATGCCCGGTGCCGCCAGTAAATAGAAAGGCCATAATTGATTAAACCGTTTAGGGCGCAAAGTTCTCTGCACAGGCTAAACCTCCTTATCCTTGGGCAAAAGAAAGGGGAAGCCCCCTCCTTTGCCTCTGTCTATATTTATGGGTGTCTTATTTAGTGCGCTGCATTATACTGATCCAGCAGTTCCTTGGCTATCTGCATACCTGCACCATTAGTCCAGGTATCAATCTCCTTCTGCACATCTTCCCAGGTGCCTTCACCCAGCACATATTTCGTCATCACGGCGCTCATTTTTTTGTAGCTGTCCGGATTCTTGCTGGCGAACTGTGAGTTGTAGCTGAGGAATGGATTCTCAACACCGATCTTGCTGATAACATCCAGCGTCGCCTTTTGCTGCGCCAGAATCTCCGGCTCCTTGGAGCTGGCGTATACATATGGATCTACCCGGTTCTCCAGCACGAATTGGCTCGGCTTATCCAGGTCGTATTGCTTCTTCTGCTCTTCAGTCTGCACAGCAACACCATCTTTGAAGTCACTGGAGTGAATGCCGGTAACTCCCGCTTTGGAGAACGCTATATTCTCCTCGGAGGCGGTGAAATCAAGGAAATCAACAATCTGCTGAACCTTGTCTTCCGGTACGGAGCTTGGAATGACCCACAGCCCGTAGTATCCGCCGAGTACAGCAGCACCTTTGTGTCCGTCTGCCCCTTCGAGCACATCGACAATGGCAATTTCAGCATTCGGATCTGTCTGCTTCAGCTTCTCCACATTGGCCTCTCCCAGATCGCTGACATTCCCCACAAAAGCACCAGCTGTGCCTGCCAGGAACTTGCTCCGTGCCTGGCCCTGGTTCTTAAGCACCGGCGCATCTTTGTCAATCAGGCCTTTGCTCCAGGAATCTCTCAGCCACTCCAGAAATGCCTTGTATTCGGGAGTCTGGAAATCCCGCACGGCATTGCCGCCATCCAGCTTCCACACATTAGGAATGCCGAAGGCAAACTGAATCGGAAGCACACCTGAGAAAGGTCCGGGACTATTGACTCCGTCTGAACCATAGATCGTAAACGGAATGGTTTTGCCTCCGCCCGCCGGATCATTCTCCTTGAATACAGCAAGCGCATTCGTCAGCTCATCCATCGTTTTTGGCACAGCCAGATTGTATTTGTCCAGCCAGTCCTTACGGATCAGGATATTGGCTTCCCCTCCGCCGTACAGGCCGCGCGGCCGGGGAACTCCGTATACTTTGCCGTCAATTCTGATTCCATCCCAGACGACATCATCGATCTGACTGATATTCTGTGTCTTCTCCAGATAAGGCGTCAGATCATGGAACGCGCCCATCTTCACCAGGTTGTTGAACTTGTCATCCTTTCCGCCATCCATGAGCAGCAGATCATAGGAATCGCCTGCCGACACGGCTACGGAGAGCTTATCGGTGTATGCCTCGGAGGGTACGAAGGTCACATCCAGATCGACGTTGCCGCGTTTCTCCAGATCCTCCAGCGCTTTATTGCTGCCCATCTCCGGCGGATTGCCGAAGAGGATCGTCATCGCTTTGATGCTGGCCGGCTTGCCGCCAGTCTCTGTCTGTGCGCTTCCATCCGGTGAGGCTGTGCTGCCTGCGGCCTGATTATTATCTCCGGAGCAGCCTGCCAGGGTGGTTACCATCAATGCTGCTGATGCCATAAGCGGTACAAGCTTTCTTGTAAAATTCATTGTTATCCCCCATTCGCTTGTATTGAGTGCGTTTACATTGTTCTTACACTTTGGATTATAGAAGACACCGCAGGTAGTGAACATGCCGGATTCGAGCCAAAGTGTCACCATTCTTAAGATTTCCCCGGATCTGTGTTTCTCCTTATTCTCCAATGTACTATAATCTTTATAGGATAGCCTATCCAGCATCCAGCGTCTAAAACCGGTTAACGGAAGGGGTTCCTATGAGTTCACCATTTTTCAGCTTTTTGCGGCGGAGCTTCTATATCAAGATGATTCTCGTCATGTTCGCCATCTCCGTAATTCCGCTGATTGTATTGTCTATTATCTCTGTAAGCGTATCCACCACAACCGTAGAGAAACAGGTGAACCGTCTGAATGCCCAGCTTGTCAATCAGGTCGTAGACCGGATTGAATTAACCATGACCCGGCTGAGGGAATTAAGCGAGCAATATTCACGTATTTCGTCGATTCAAGGCGCGCTGGTTTCACCGTCGGCCCAATATTTTGAAGAGGTTGTCCGCAAAAAGGATCTGATCTCCGTGCTCAGCAGCGCCTCGGCAATTATCGGGAATGTAGAGGGGCTGCAGGTCTATTCAGCTATTACAGGAGAAGTGCTGTCTTCTACGGAGGCCCCGGCTGCCCTTGCGGATTCCCCTTACCAGCCGCTGATTGAAACGTATTTGGCCTCGGGGAAACCTAATATTTTTCTGGATAAGCACTCTTTGCCGGAACTTGCGATTCTGGACTCTTCCACCTATTATATCTCACGGGTTCCCTTCGATTTGTATGAGGACTTGAAGGGAGTGCTGCTGATCTCCATGAGCAATAACCAATACCAGCGGCAGATCGAGAATATTCAGCTCGGGAGCGAAGGCTCCATTTCGCTGTTGACCGAAGACGGGCTGACGATCGCTACAACCAGCAAGCTTGAGAAAGCCGAGGACACTAGGCGTGTACAGGGTATTCTCAAGCACTGGAAGGAGCTGAACCGCCCCGATCAATTCGCGGCAGGCTCTTCCATTGTCTCAGTCAAACAGACCTCCACCTACGACAACTGGATCGTGGTCTCGGAAATTCCGTCCAAGGAGCTTACCGCCAGCGCAGACATTATCCGGCGGACCGTAACTTATTTTCTGGTCATTCTTGCGGTGCTGGGGGCACTATGCGTTGTCGGGTTCGGATATCAGTTATACCGGCCGCTGCAAGCCGTGAAGCGGCAGGTCGATGCGCTTAAGAAAGGGCATTTCGAGGCCCGGGTCACTCATTTTGCCAATAATGAAATCGGGGATCTGGGCAGGATGCTCAATACGATGGCTGTCCGTATCCAGGATCTGCTGGCAGATTTGCATGATTCGGAGGACCTGAAGCGCAAGCTGGAGATTCGAGCGCTGCAATCGCAGATCAATCCCCATTTCATGTACAATACCTTAAATACCATCCGGATGTTCGCCATGATGAAGGATTATGAGAAGATCAATTCGCTGATGGGCCGGCTGGTCGCGCTGCTGCGGTACTCTATGGAGAATTTCGAGCAGTCCGTGCAGCTTCGGCAGGAGCTTGATTATTTGGCGGATTATGTGGGGCTGCTCAATATGCGGTATAAATGTCAAATCCGGCTGGAGTCAAGCATCGAGGAGCCGCTGCAGAGTATGCAGATTCCGAAGCTGAGCCTCCAGCCGCTGATCGAAAATTCTGTGTTCCATGGGATTCTTCCGCGTAAAACGCCGGAAGGGCATATCAGTATACGGGTCTTCACCGATACCGGTAAAAACTATATCATCCTTGAGATTACTGACGACGGGATTGGCCTTGCGGAAGCCGAACTGAAGAAGCTGCAGCTCCATCTGCTCCATGAAGAGTCCACGGAGAACATCGGGCTGCAGAATGTATGGCTGCGGATGAAGCTGCTGTTCGGAGGGGATGCGCAAATTCTGCTCTCCAGTGCTCCGGGTGAAGGGCTGACGATCCGTATTATGCTGCCGTCTGAGAATGTTCTTGTAAAGGAGGAGCCTCATGAATCCCTATAGAGTTGTACTCGTGGAGGACGAAATTCCGGCAAGAACGGTATTCCGTCATTTCATTGAAGAGCGTGCCGATTTGTTCACGCTGGTCGGCGAAGCCGAAGACGGCCGGGACGGACTGGAATTGTTCCTGAAGCACAAGCCGGAGCTTGTCGTAACCGATATCACCATGCCGGGCATGAATGGACTTGAGATGCTAAGCGAAATTGAGAAAAGCGGAGAACGTCCGCCGCAGATCATCATCCTTACCTGCCACCAGGATTTCCATTATGCCCAGCAGGCCATTCATCTGAAGGCTGCAGCCTATCTCATTAAAGATGATTGTCTTTCTGATCCCGGCCTGTTGACCCGGACGATGGAGGAGCTGGCCTCCCAGGTGAACTCACTTGATGAAACCCGGGAAAAGCATCTCCAGTTGGAACAGCAGGTCCGCCTCAGTGAGGTGGAGATTGAGCAGAGCCTCTTTCTGGATATGCTGCTGAATCCGGCGGCCGAAGCCAAATGGCTGCGCAGTCTGGAGGACTCCCAGCTCCCGCTTCACGGGCAAAGCTTCAAGGTATTGCTGCTGGAGCTGGACAGGAATTCCCTTCGCTTCCCGATCGATCAGCTTGAAGAGCTGAAGCTGTGGCAGTTCGCCGGAGTCAACGTACTCAAGGAGCTGCTGGCCGGCATAGGCCCGCATAAAGTCATCGCGCTCGACAAGGGACGTTTTCTCGCCATATACACCGATACGTCAAAGGCTATGCGCCCCAATCTCCCGGAACAGGTGCTGGATTCCTTTGCCGCCAATCTCAAAATGAGCTGCATTGCCCTGCAGTGCAGCTTCGGCCAGGGACTGAAGGCCCGGCCTGAGGCACTGAAACGGCTGGCTTCTGCCCCCTATCCTTTCTTTTACCGCTTTGGCGAGAGCATCGCTATTGAGGATTGGGAACAAATCGCCCGTTTCCAGCGGATTCCGGAGCCGCTCAGCCGGTTCTGGAGCAAGGTACTCAAGAAAGCACTGCTGGAGCCGCATTTGAACACGGCTGCACTGGAGCAGGAGCGCCTCTCCTTATACCGCCAGGCTATGGAGCAATCCTGGGACCCGGAGCAGATCAAATCCTTATATTTGAGAGTCTTCCTGGATATGAGCCATAACGTTATTGGAGCAGAGGGCGGTGCGGATCTCGAAGCGGACCTGCGTAAAAAAATGGAGCTGTGCCAAACCTTCAACTCCGTACACGAGGCGACCTGCGATTATTTCCGCAAGCTTCAGCAGCTTCAGGAGGGTGGCCGCAAGATCGATGCTTCGATTACAAGAATCATTCAGCATATGCGCGAAGACCTCAGCTATCCCTATAAGCTGGAGGAGCTGGCAGCTTCGATTAATTACAGTGTGCCTTATTTCAGCTCCATGTTCAAAAAAGCAGTAGGCGAAAGCTTCATTCAATACCTGACCCGTCTGCGGATTGAAAAGGCAAAGCTGCTGCTGCTTACCACGGATCATAAGACATTCGAAATTTCTGAATCTATCGGTTTTGAGAATTACCGGTCCTTTAACCGGATCTTCAAGAAAGAGGCAGGCGTATCCCCTTCCGATTACCGCAGAATGGGCATGGGAATGCCCCAATGATAAACCCCCGGTATCTCCAGAATTTCTGGTGATACCGGGGGTAATTTAGCTGACACTCCGTCAGGAACGGCGGTTAACAAACATCAGCATAAGGGCCGAGATGACAATGATTGAGCATACCCACATCCAGGCCAGCGTCATATTGCCTCCGTCAACCGCTACATAGATCGCCGTCGGCACCGTCTGGGTGCGCCCGGGAATGTTCCCCGCTACCATAATCGTAGCGCCGAATTCGCCCAGCCCCCGCGCAAACCCGAGCACATAACCTGCGGCCAGTGAACGGCTGGCCAGCGGAAGGGTTACATAGCGCAGGACCTGAAGCTCGCTGGCTCCCTGCGCCCGAGCGGCATCCTCAAGATCCTTCTCCACCCCTTCGAAGCCCGCCTTGACCGTCCTGTATACCAAGGGGAAAGCAACCACTACTGCGGCAATGACTGCCGCGCCCCAGGTAAACAGAATGGTATGCTCGGTGAACTGCTCATACAGCCTGCCGATCCAGCTCCGCCGGCCGAGGATCACCAGCAGGACGAAGCCGACAACCGTCGGCGGCAGAACCAGCGGAAGCAGCAGGACCGTTTCAACCAGGCTGTGTCCGAAGAACCTCCGCCCTGCCATCTTTCTGGCGGCCAGCGTAGCCAGCAGGAACACAATAATGCTGGTAATCACCGAAATCTTGACCGAAAGCCAGACCGGGGCGAAAAAATCGGTCCAATTGATCTCCATCTCTTCTCACCCCATTTATATAGTAGTTATTATTGTGCTAATTGAAAGCCGTAGCTTGTAAATACCGTATCCGCCGCTGTTGTCTGCACATAATCATAGAATGCCTTGGCTTCCGCCTGATGCGAGGAATCCTTAACAATGCCGACCGGATAATTAATCGCCTTGTGTACATGTGCACCTACTGTCAGGGCAATCTTCACTTTCTTCGAGCTAAGCGCATCGGTCTTGTAGACGAAACCGGCATCTGCATTTCCTGTCTCCACATAGGACAGCACCTGACGGACATCCTTGGCAAAGACCAGCTTGCTCTGCAGCGTATCCCATACCTTCTTAGCCTTCAATGACTGCTGCGCATATTGCCCGGCCGGTACGGATTCCGGCTGGCCGACAGCCACCTTCTTGAAGGCTTTATCGGTAAGCTGGGTGATTGTAGTAATGGAAGTGTTCGAATCAGAAGGCACCACGAGAACCAGCTGATTCTTCAGCAGTTCCGTATTATCACTAATGAGCCCGCCATCTACCAGGGCAGTCATCTGTTTGTCTCCTGCAGAGAAGAACAGATCAGCCGGAGCGCCTTGTTCAATCTGCTTTTGCAGCGTACCGGAAGCACCGTAGTTGAAAATAAGATCAATACCGGGATGCTGCTTCTCATAAGTCACGGCAATCTTGTCGAGACTGTCCTGCAGGCTGGCTGCCGCAGATATAATAATTTCAGTTTTCTTAGCTGCCTGTGCCTGTTCACCAGGTGCAGCAGACAATCCCGCCGCTACCAATCCCGCCACTAACACTAACCCCAACTTCTTGAACATTCCCATTCCTCCCGTGTATGTATCTTATATATTTTGGTGCTATTCTAGCACATCTTTTTTGGTTTTACTATACGTTTTGATTATGTTTGATTATATTTAGTTATTATTGATATGAATAAGTGAGAATGCCAGCTTTATGTATAGCTACTCAGAAAAAATAGCCCTTACAAGCCAAAGGCCTGCAGGGCTATCAGTGAACAGAAGTTAATTCTTCATCCGCGGGTCAAGCACGTCGCGCAGGCCGTCCCCTGCCAGGTTGAAGCCAAGTACGGTCAGCATGATGGACAGTCCCGGGAAAATAACCGTCCAGGGTGCCTTCTGGATGAACTGCCGTGAATCCGAGAGCATCTTCCCCCATTCCGGATCGGGCGGCTGTGCGCCGAGTCCCAGGAAACCAAGCGCAGCTGCCTCAATAATCGCGGTGGCGATGCCAAGTGTCCCTTGCACGATAATCGGCGTTAAGCTGTTCGGCAGAATATGGGTCAGCAGAATGCGGTTATTCGTCATCCCGATCGCCCGGGCCGCCGTAATGTACTCCTCCGATTTCAGAGAGAGTACCTTGGCCCTTACCAGCCGGCCATAGGTAGGGATATTAACAATGGCGATGGCATACAGCGCATTCTGCAGCGAAGGCCCGAGAATGGCTACGATTGCAATGGCCAGCAGAATACTCGGAAAGGCCAGCAGAATATCGAACATGCGGGAGATCAGCATATCAATCCATTTGCCGTAGAATCCCGCAAGAATCCCCAGAAACGTACCGATAACAATCGAGCCGATAACCGAGAAGAAGCCCACCCAGAGAGAGATCCGGGCACCGTATAGAATACGGGTGAACATATCTCTGCCGAGATCATCTGTACCGAACCAGTGGTCAGCGGACGGCGCCTTGAGCCGGTTGACCAACTCCTGCTCCTTGAAGCCGTAAGGGGCGATGAAGGGTGCCAGCAGGGCAATCAGCACAAAAAACACAATGATGCCAAGGCCGAGCATCGCCGTCTTATTCTTGCGGAAAGCCTTCCACGCATCCCGCCAAGGCCCGGAAACCTTGTCAGCAGGTACAGCCGGGGGCGTTACTTGAATTGATGCCTGTCCCATAGGTTCACCCCTCACTTGTAGTTGATGCGCGGATCAATGACGGCATAGAGCAGATCCACCAGCAGATTAATGAACACGAAGATAAAAGCAATGATCAGGATACCGGTCTGGATTACCGGATAGTCGCGTGAGCTGATCGCCTCAAATATATATCTTCCCACGCCCGGCCAGGCAAAGATTGTCTCTGTCAGCACCGCACCGCCGAGAAGCGCACCTGTCTGCAGACCTACTACGGTCAGGACGGGAATCAGCGCATTCTTAAGTGCATGCTTATATACGACAAGGAATTGCGACAACCCTTTGGCCTTTGCCGTACGGATATAGTCGGAGTTCATGACCTCCAGCATGCTCGAACGGGTCATCCGGGCAATAATCGCCATCGGAATGGTGCCCAGTGCTATGCTTGGCAGGATCAGATGCTTGATGACCGTCCACAGCTGGCGCCAGTCTCCTGCCAGTATCGTGTCGATCACATATAGATTGGTAATACTCTCCACGGGATTCCGCTGATCCATCCTGCCTATAGAGGGCAGCCAGTGCAGCTTCAGCGCGAATAACATCTGCTCCATCAGCCCCAGCCAGAAGATCGGCATGGACACGCCAATAAGCGCTATAATCATCGCGGTATAATCAAACCAGGAATTCTGCCGCCAGGCACTTAGAATACCGGCGTTCACTCCTACAATGGTAGCGAACAGCATACTTGCTGCCGTAAGCTCCAGCGTTGCCGCCAGATAAGGCATAATCTCTTTGGCAATCGGTGTTTTGGTCCGGATCGAGGCTCCCAGATCGCCCTGCACCAAATCCCCCATATAGTTGAAGTATTGCTGCAGCCATGGTTTGTCGAGACCAAGCTGCTCGCGCAGCGCCTGTTTGGACTGCTCGGTTGCCTTTTGGCCCAGAATGGTTTCTGCCGGATCACCTGGAATGGCGTGGATAATGGAGAAGACGATAATCGTCATTCCGATCAGCACAGGGAATAAAACCATGACACGTTTTAATAGGTAGGAGTTCAAGTTGGCTCACCTTCCAGTGGTCCTTAAGCATAACTTGCCGCCCGGCATGCGGCGGCAAGGAAATGCTTATGGAGCATACTATTCGAAGTAAATTTCGCTGTAATATTCCGTACCTGTAGGGCCTGGAACGAATCCTTTCAGATTGGCCTTCGCAGCCAGCAGCGGTGTAGTGTGCACAAGCGGAATCCACGGTGCATCCGCTTTGATGATTTCCTGAGCCTGTTTGTACAGGTCGGAGCGTTTCGCCTGATCCGTTTCCTTCTGTGCATTGATCAGGATCGTGTGCAGATCTTCATTCACATAGAAGGTACGGTTGTTGCCGGGGATAGCATCCTTGTCGAGCAGCGTATACAGGAAGTTATCCGGGTCACCATTATCGCCAGTCCAGCCGAGCATGTAGATATCATCTTTCTCGCCGGCTTTGGTGTCATCCAGATAAGTCGCCCATTCCGGGGATTCAATAACCGTCTTCACGCCGATTTTCTCCCAGTCCGCCTGAATGGCTTCCGCTACCTTCTTGCCGTCTGGCATGTAAGGCCGGGATACCGGCATAGCGTACAAGGTTACTGTATCCGGCAGACCGTCTGGGTAGCCAGCTTCCGCCAGCAGCGCCTTCGCTTTGTCCAGATCATATTCATAATCCTGCACAGCATCGTTGTAGCCCCACAGTGAAGGCGGCATCGGGTTAACCGCTGCAGTAGCCTGGCCTGAGAAGAATGCATCAATGATTGCCTGTTTGTTCACTGCATAGTTCAACGCCTGTCTTACTTTCACATTATCAAAAGGTTTCTTCTTAAAGTTGAAGCCGAGGTAAGCTACATTGAACGGCGGGCGTTCAATCTTCTGCAGTTCAGTATTGCCTTCAAGCGTGGACAGATCATCCGGGCTTAAATCCTCCATCAGATCGATCTCGCCGTTCTGCAGGGCATTGAAGCGTGCCGAGTTGTCCGGGATGGAGCGGACGATCACCTTGTTCAGCTTAGGAAGACCTTCTTTCCAGTAGTTCGGGTTCTTGTCCAGTGTGATGGAATCATTATGCTTCCACTCCGTGAACACGAAAGGTCCTGTGCCTACCGGCTCGTTCTTGAAGTTCTCCTTCTTCTCCTGGATGGCAGCTGGGCTGGCAATCCCGAAGGAGGTCATAGCAATGTTCTGCAAGAACGGTGCCTGCGGCTGATTGAGTGTGAACTCTACCGTAGTGGCGTCTACCGCCTTAACCTCTTTGATTACACGGCTGCCGTCCGGACCGAACATCGAGTCATAGTAGTCAAAGGAATCGCCTTCGAACTTGAACTCACTTGCCGGATCACTCCAGCGTGTGAAGTTGAAGACTACTGCTTCAGCGTTGAAATCCGTTCCGTCATGGAACTTCACGCCCGGGTGCAGCTTGAAGGTATACGTCAGACCGTCAGCCGATACCTCCCAGCTGTCAGCAAGGGAAGCCTGTACTTCAGAGGTACCCGGCTTGTATTCCAGCAGGGAATCAAATACCTGGTGGGCAATCTTCAGGGATTCGCCATCTGTGACAATGGCCGGATCCAGCGATGCAGAATCGCCGCCGCGCCCAAGAATCAGCGTATCCTGCTTGTTAGCCGATGTTTCAGGCGAGCTCTCCGGTGCGGTAGTCGCCGCTGCATTCGTGCCTGCAGTCGCTTCTGTGCTTGCGTTGTTATTGTTCCCCCCGCAGCCGCTTAATGTTAATACCGCCCCCAGCGTTACTGCCAGTGCAAGACTACTCCACTTCTTCATCTCTAGAAAACTCCCTTCTCTCATTAAAAGTATTAAAGCGTTTATATGGAGCTGCGCCAAAGCGCTGCCATATATCAGGGCCAATGCATAGAGAGCGGTATTGAATCTTCCTTATTTCATTAGGCCAGCCGGGAACGGACTTCCTCATCATACAGATGGCAGGCGGTCAAATGTCCGGACCCTGTCTCCTGCAGCGGCGGTCTGACATTACGGCATACCTCCATCACCCTGGGGCAACGTGTATTAAAAGCACATCCGACCGGCGCATTCGCCGGACTCGGCACCTCACCCTGCAGAATGATCCGTTCCTTGCGGATATCGGGATCGGGCTCAGGAACTGCGGACAGCAGTGCCTGCGTATAGGGATGCTGCGGATCGGCATAGAGCTTATGCTTATCGGTGACTTCAACAATCCGTCCCAGATACATCACGGCTACACGGTCGCAGATATGCTTCACCACGCTGAGATCATGGGCGATGAAGATATAGGTCAAGCCGAATTCCTTCTGTAAATCCTGCATCAGGTTAATGACCTGTGACTGGATCGATACATCCAGTGCAGATACAGGCTCATCGGCGATAATCAGCTTCGGCTGGAGCGCCAGTGCTCTGGCAATCCCGATCCGCTGGCGTTGTCCGCCGGAGAACTGATGCGGGTAACGCTGCAAATGCGCTTTAGCCAGCCCGACTACATCAGCCAAACGTTCTACTGCAGCCCGGCGCTGCTTGGCATCGCCTACTCCGTGCACGATCATCGGCTCTTCAAGAATACGCTGTACGGTATTGCGCGGATCTAAGGATGAGAACGGGTCCTGGAAAACAATCTGCATCTCCCGGCGCCGCCCCCGCATCTCTTCTATAGATAGCTTCGTGATATCCTGACCTTCGAACCAAACCTCTCCCGCCGTGGGCTCAATCAGCCGAAGCAAGGCACGGCCGGTTGTGGATTTACCGCAGCCGCTCTCTCCAACCAGGCCAAGGGTCTCACCTTTGCTTACCGAGAAGGAGATATCGTCCACAGCCTTGACATAACCCTGCGCCCTACCCAAGAATCCTTTGTTGATCGGATAATACTTCTTAAGGCCCTTGACCTCTAGCAGGCTCTCACTCATACCGCATCCTCCTGTTGACTTTCATGCAGCCAGCATCTGCAGCTGTGCTGTTCCTCCTGCAGCGTAAGCTTCGGGAGGCTTTGACGGCAGATATCCATCACATCAAGGCAGCGCGGCGCGAACCGGCAGCCCTGCATTTCCTTGCTGAGGATCGGCACATTGCCCGGAATAGAATGCAGGCGGTCCCTGGTTTCATCCATCCGCGGTACAGATTCGATCAGCCCTCGGGTATACGGATGCAGCGGATTCTTGAAAATATCAGGTACGCTGCCTTCCTCCACTACCTTGCCGGCATACATAACCGCAACACGGTGGCACATCTCCGCTACAACACCAAGATCATGGGTGATCAGCATAACTGCCGTACCCTGTTCTTCGTTAAGCCGGCGGATCAGATCCAGAATCTGTGCCTGAATCGTTACATCAAGTGCGGTCGTCGGTTCATCGGCAATCAGCAGCTCCGGACTGCAGGAGATGGACATGGCGATCATTACACGCTGGCGCATGCCTCCCGACAGCTGATGCGGATATTCATCAATAATGGCCTCCGGCCGGGGAATGCCAACCTTGCGGAGCATCTCTACAGCGTGCTCCCGGGCCTCCTTCTTGGAGAGGCCGCGGTGCAGGCGTACGGTTTCTATAATTTGCTGTCCGACCGTGAACAGCGGATTGAGCGAAGTCATCGGTTCCTGAAAAATCATCGAGACCGAGTCACCGCGGATCTTACGCATCTCTTTCTCTTTGAGCGGGACAAGATCACGGCCCTTCAGCAGGATGCGTCCGCCCACGATTTTTCCCGGGGGATACGGAACCAGCTTCAGAATGGACAGGGAGGTTACGCTTTTACCACAGCCGGATTCGCCGACCACACCCAGAACCTCACCCGGATTAATGTACAAATCAACACCGTCAACTGCAGGAACTTCACCGCGGTCGGTAAAAAAGTGGGTGTGCAAATTTTCAATTTTTAGAATGGGCTGGATCAAATCTCTACCTCTCTTCTACTTAAAAATTGAACAAAGGTCAAATGACAGGATAGAAAATATATTTAAAAAGTTAGATATATTAACGAATACCTGACATGACACGTTACAATAATCCGCTTAAATACACATTGTTGTTATTTAATGTATAACTTACTATATATACCCCGACTAGACAAGGAAAATTTGCACATATAACTAACACGAGTGTTTTGGTATGAATAATTACATGCCCAACCTGTGGAAATACCTATATATAAAAAGAAAAACTGCGCTATTTGTATAGCGACAGCCATTTCTCGAGCTGATTTCTGAGAACTTCCCGGTAGTAGACCGGCTCCATAATCTCAGCTTCTTCCTCGTATCTCATAATCCAGTGAACAAAGCCAATATCCTGCTCCACCGCAACCTTAAAATGCAGACAGCGGTTCTGGCGGTCTACCCTGCTGGGCTTCACAAACATCTCCTCATGCTTAAGCCGCTCCATCATCCGTTCCGAGAACTTGACTTTGAATTCTACCTGCAGACTATCCTGGTCCAGAGACCACTTCTGCTCCATAAAAGCCTGTAAATCAAATTTATCCTTGGAGAACCAGCTGTCCAGCGGCTTCACACTGGAAAACCCGTTAATATGAAAAGTGCGGATGATCCCGAAGCGATGACAAAACCCAATCAAATGAAAACGATTCTCCAACGGGACCAGGCAGTAGGGATCAATTTTGATACCTTTTTCTTCATATGCATTCTCACTGTAGTCCGCCTGTATACTGCGCTGCTTCATCACGGCATCCAGAATGCCGGTCAGATAGAATGGCTGATCTCCATGAGATCCGCTTCTCTCCATCCAATGCTGACCCGCTTCCTTCTTCGCGCTCTCCATCGTTTCTTCCCTTTCTGCCTTTTGCTTATATTCTGCGGCCATCACTTTCTCATAGGCGTCTTCGAAATCCGGGGGCAGTAAAGGTTTGATATCCGTCATAATACTGCGCAAGTGTGAAAATGCGGCTGCTTCTTCTTCTGACCAATCCAAAGGGTACAGTGCAAAATTACCGATAAAAGCATATCCCTTACCGTGTCCCATATGGGTAATGGGGATATGCATGGCACTGAGCGCATCCATATCCCGGTAAATCGTTCTCTCACTGTTGCCGCATCGTTCCGCCAGCTCACGGGCCAGAATTCCCGGTTTGGCTTGAACTAGCGTAATAATGCGCATCAGCCGGATTAATCGGTCTGTCATTTTCAGTTCTCCTTGATTCATGGTAAAATAGACCCATTATTTTTAAATAAACTAGTTATATATATCTATAACCAAGGATGTAATAACCGAGATAAGAAAATATAATAGAACTATTTTACTATATTACCACATTTATATATTACACGATTCGTTATCTATTTCTGCGAATTGGATTCAAATTTTAACCTATATGTATGATCACTGCCTATTGTATCCCCGCTGCATTCCTTACATTTATCTCGTTACAACCTTTCCCAAGAGAGTCATCTCCACCTCAAGCTGCTTATAGAGTGCTTCCGCTTCCTTCACAAGCTGCATATCGCCGGAACGTGCAGCGAGCAGCAGCAATTTATCCGCCTGACGCCGCAGCTTCTCCGTGGAGACCTGCTGCTGATTTTGGGCTCTGGCCACTTCCCTTTCTGCTAATAATTCCTCCATTTTGAGCAGTTCTACATGCTTCTCTACATGAAAACAACACTGAGTGCCCAGTACATCCGTATGATGTGAATATTCCATTCCGAGCTTCTTGAGCGGCAGCTCACGTATACGTTCTACCGTGGGTTGTCTGTATTGCCACTGCAGCCAAAGCGCCTCATGTATGCCTGCAGGCATGCCTGACATCGTAAATTCCAAAGCAATAAACCTGCGTTGTCCGGAATGGATTTTGCCCAGCTTCAGCAGCAGTGAGCGGCCTTCTCCTTCTTCTGCTGTACACCCGTAGCATCCGGTCACCGTAACGTGGCTTTCCAGCCATACGCGCAGCTCAATCTCCCGGGCTACAACCTTTCGGCTTTTCTTGCGGAATTCCTCTCCTTGTGACACTCCCTTCCACTCCACGAGCAGGATAATATTCTTCGCACCTCCTGCTAAAATCCGATCCTGGCTCCAAGTAAATATGGGCTGAATACTTGCTTGCATATTTCCACCTCTTTCTTTTTTTGGGTCTTCTATTAATGTACCAATAATGGCGGACAACTCCTTGTCATGGAATATATGTTCGGTCCTATAATATCGACAAAAAAAGAGCCAACCTACCACTAAAGGTAATTGCCTCTTTGCGAAAGTCTATTATTTTGTCAAAATATGACGAACACAGTTTTGCGCATTATAGGCTTCTTGCCCGGTTAGCTAATTTTTCTTCCCTGAAAAAAAAGCCCAGCGCCCACTTGGCACACAGCAGTGAGAAGAGGAAGAACAGCAGTGCCCACAATATAGCCGGCAGCGGCGTTAATCTGGCCAAATTTGCTGCATCCCCCGCACGGGAAGGCGTCAGTACCGAAGCCGTTACCAGAAATAGCGTCCCCATTACGGACTCCTCCAGAGTCAGAAATGCAAGAAATAAATAATAATATTTGCTGACCTTCGGCCAAAGGAACAGCATAGCGGCATTCAGCAGAATAAAACCGCTCAGCCAAATCATCCCAAAGCCGCCCCGTACATAGAGCACCAGCATCACCAGCGCAACACCGCTGGCCATAATCAGCCCCCACTGCCGTTTGTCTCTACTATATAAATAGAAGAGCAGCAATGAGAATAGTGAAGCCAGAGGATAACCGGCCAGCGATACAAGAATTGCCCTCCCCCCTGCGGCAATCGCTGAATAGGTTACACCGCTATGGTCGGGATGCAGCTCTATCCGCAGCACACTCCCCGAGAGCAGCAGGGTTACCAGCGCATGGCCGAATTCGTGAAACATCGTATCCAGATTACGGAATAAGGATGAGAACGGAATAAACCGGGTCAACAGTGCAGAACCTGCCAGAAACAACAACGTTTTGAGCCATTTATTCACTCGAAGCAGCTCCTTTCCGTTCAAAGTATACGTTAATTTATGTGCACACTCAATATAATAGAAACCTTCATCTGATTTGCGCTGTATTACACATATGGTTACCTGCATAGACAGGAAGGGTAATTATGCCTAAAGCTGCCCGCACTGCCCAAATCAGGACCGGCTATGATAAAATAAGAATACAACAAGCCTATAACAGGTGGTGATCAGTAATGAACAAACGCGCAACAAGAAATATGATAAAGCTGCTGGGGTCGGCCTTGCTGCTGCTCGGGATTTCTTTCACTTATGATATCCCTGCGGCCAAAGCCAACTATTTCACTGATTTATATAATGGACTACAGAGCTTCTCGGAGCTGCCCGGTGAAGTCAACAAACTGCAGGAGAGCTATCAGCAGACGGCGGAGGAACTGCAGAAAACGAAGGACGAGCTGGGGCAGACCAAGGACCAGCTGGACCAGTCTCTGCAGCAAATGACGACCTACCAGGCCCAGAATGCCGCGCTGCAGGAACAGAACCGCCAGCTCAGCCAGGTCGTCGATGAACTGAAGAATGACCGTACGGCACGGGAAAATTACTATAACCGGATCAAGGTGACTGTGATCACCGGACTTGCTCTTATCCTGGGTTATTTCCTGCTGATCCGGCTGCTGCGCTTCACCATGCGCCACCGTTCCAGAAGAAGCGACCGGCTGCGTTAAGGCCGGAGGAAGAAGCGCATGTACACGGCACTGCACGAGGGGAGCATAAGGAATGAATGTTGATGTCCAGGATGAAGGCGACAGTGGCAGCGGACAGGCCGTTGCTTTTACCGTCGCAGAGAATGAAGAGGTTCATGTGCTCCATCCGCAGCAGATTATAGCCTATCAAGGCCCCTCTTCAGGACGGGCGGACCGGCTGATGGATGTGAAGGGCATGTACCGCAAACGGAAGCTGATCCGCTCGGATATCACCGGCCCCTGCCGGTTCGTCGCTGCATTGCCGCCCGGTTACCGGGTCAAGACGCTGCAGCACCGGCTGATGGATGTGAAGGGCATGTACCGCAAACGGAAGCTGATCCGCTCGGATATCACCGGCCCCTGCCGGTTCGTCGCTGCATTGCCGCCCGGTTACCGGGTCAAGACGCTGCAGCTCGACGGCAAGAGCGATCTGCTCTATGATTTCAGGCATCTGTTCTTCTACAGCAAGGGAGTCACCATGCAGACCAGAGTACTGAATATGAAGAATATGCTGATTACCCGGGATATCGTCAAGGTGAAATTCTCCGGTCATGGCAGCATCGGCATTCTGACAGAAGGCACAGTCTGTGAAGCCGAGCTTGATCCGTTTGATCCGCTGTACGTCGATGCCGGCAGTATTATTGCCTATCCCGAGAATGCCCGGCTTGAGCTTACGGTCTACGGCAATCATCTCGCCAGCCAGCATATGAGCTATCACTGGAAGATGACCGGCCACGGGCCTGTGCTGTTCCAGGCCGGACGCCAGAGCAGACGTTTTCAGCGGGATAATAATGAAGACGGCATTATCAAACGCTTCCTGCGCGAGGCGTTGCCGTTTGGCGGAGTATTTATCAAGTAAACCTGCCGGGATATACGGCGATACTGCAAAGAGCGCCCGTGCGGATACCGCGGGCCCCGTGCGGATACCGCGGGCGCTCTTCTTATATACTTTGTTACGATTTAAGCCAGGTAAGCATTCAGCATCCAGGCCGTTTTCTCTACGCTTGTTCTAATACCGATCAGCAGGTCAGCAGTAGGCTGGTCGCTAAGCTCTTCGGCAGCAGAGATCGCCTGCTTCAGCTCTTCGGCTACTACAGTGAAGTCCTTAATCAACTGGGCAACCATATCCTTCGCGCTTTCTCCGCCGGCGGCTTCCTTCAGTCCGGAGAGGGCCAGATATTGGGTCATGGTTGAAGCCGGTTGTCCGCCAATGGCGAGCAAGCGTTCAGCCAGCTCATCCACATAACCGGCAGCTTCATTGTACAGCTCTTCAAATTTCTCATGCAGCGTGAAGAATTGTGCTCCGCTGACATACCAGTGGTAATGATGCAGCTTCACTCCAAGCAGAGTCCAGTTCGCTGTCTGACGGTTCAGGGCAGCATGCAATTCAGTTTGGCTTTTAACTTGTGTACTCATTCTAATAACCTCCTGGGATGTGTATTTATTTGTTATTATTGTATTTAGACTCGTTCTAAATCTACATACAATTTAACACAGATCAAGCCTTAATGCAACTCTGTTTTATGATATAGGGTTACTGCAAATTCTAGCATTCCCCTTTCGAACCTCCTATTATTTCGGTCACAATGCTGTAAAAGAACCATTATTGACATAAGTCACCCCGTCCGGCAGAGAAGCTCACATTTATCCTAAACCGATGTGATATCTGTCTCCGCCGCCTTCCCCTTCCCGCTCCGGAAGATCGCCCGCATCTCGTCCCGTTTGGTCTTGGGGCTGAGTACATATACTGTATCGCCCGGTTCAATAACCGTGCTGCCATGCGGCGTCACGATGCTCTTGTTGCGGATAATCGCGGTGAACAGGATATCATCCGGCAGGCCGATCTGCGCAATCTGCATCCCGGCAATCGGCATATGCCGGTCAATCCCGATGTGGTTAAATTCGGAATCCGTCTTGCCAAGGGCCACGAGCTCCATCAGCGACGGCTGGGATGCATCCTCCCGGCCTACCAGCCTAAGCCGTGATGCCAAGGGCGAAATGGTCGTTCCCTGAATGACCGCCGAGGTCAGGACTACGAAGAAAACGACATTGAAGAACAGCCGGCCCTGCGGAAGCCCCGCGAGCAGCGGGTAGGTCGCAAGCACAATGGGGACGGCGCCCCTGAGTCCGGCCCAGGAGATCAGTGTCTTTTCGCGGAAGGAGAACTTGGCAAACAGCAGACTGATGAATACACCCGCAGGTCTTGCTACTACCATTAGAATAACGGACAGCAGTAAACCCTGCCAAGCAATATCCGCCAGCTCCTGGGGAAAGACCAGCAGCCCGAGCAGGATGAACATGGCAATCTGCATCATCCAGGCAAAGCCGTGATTGAAATTCATGATCGTACGGTGATACATCAGCTCGGAGTTCCCCAGCACCAGCCCCATAACATAGACGGCAAGCAGACCGCTGCTGTGGACCATCGCCGAAACCCCGTAGGTCAGAACCGCAAAGCCGATGGCCATCACCGGATACAGCCCGGTAGAGTCCAGATTGATCCGGTTGATCAGATATGTAGCCAGCTTACCGATAAGAATCCCCAGCAGGAGACCGATCCCCATCTCCCAGAAGAAGGAGAGCACCAGACTCCAGATTGCAGTATCAGGATGCTGTATCCATTCGATCAGGGAGACGGTGAGAAATACCGCCATCGGATCGTTGCTGCCGGATTCTGCTTCGAGTGTAGAGGTCAGGCGTTTATCAATGTTTTTGCCGCCCAGTACTGAGAACACCGCAGCCGCATCCGTCGAGCCGACAATCGCCCCGAACAGGAAGCTCTCCGCCCACGGCACGCCTAATATAAATCTGGCAAAAACACCGACAACTCCCGTTGTCAAAAGCACACCTGCCGTAGCCAGCGACAGCGCCGGCTTCATGACCGGACGGATATCCTTCATACTCGTCTGCATTCCGCCTTCAAACAGAATAACCACAAGCGCAAAAATCCCGGCGATCTGTGTTAATGAAGCGTTGTTGAAATAAATGAAATGGCTGAGCACCATCCCGGCAGCGATAAACAGAACCAGTGCGGGCATACCAAAACGGGTGGAGAATTTGGTGGACAGCACGCCTACCAGCAGCAAGGCCGCCAGCAGCAGAATAATTTGATCTGCAAGATGAGTCATCGATCCGGTTCACCCCTTTTCCATTCTTACTTCGCAGCAAAAAACCCCGGTGGCTTGTTAAATCCACGGAGCTTATTATGCCGTCCTTTATTCTCTTGAATACACCTGCAGCTCCTGAATCGACCAATAGTTGCCTCCGGAACCTGTCTGCTGTATGCGGATATAACGGGTTTGGACCTGGGAAAAAGCAATCCTGGTCAACTCCAGCTTCCCTTTGCCGGATGCTACCTGTTTCCAGCTCTTGGCATCATCGGATACCTGGACGGTATATCCCCGCGGATAATCATACGACGATAAAGTATAAATCAGCTCTATGGCTTCTATTGCATGTGCTGCACCTAAATCAATCTGGAAGTATTCACCTGATGCCTGATGTTTACCGGTATCCCAGCGTGTGCGCCGGTCTCCGTCAATGGCACTCTCCGGCTTCGAGGCTGCCGTGTTCACATTAGACGTAACCTTCCAGCCGGTCCGGTCCAGCGGGACGAGTCCGGTTGCTGTAATCTGTGTCTTCTCCGACATGACGCCAGAACCTGACACTCTTACCGCATAAGTATACAATGTGCCCTCCTGCAGTTTGCTGTCAGTGTACTCTGTGCTCTGCACACCTGCCGCAATCACTTTCAGTTCACTGCCCGGGCCGTCGGCCCGGAGCACTTCATAGCTTGCCCCGGGAGCCTCCAGCCAGCTCAGATGCATCGACAGCCCTTTGACTGCCGCGGCCTTGAAGCCTTGCGGCGCCACATCCGCTACTTCGGAAGAGGGCTGCAGAATATACTGCACCGCCTCACCCGGAGCCAGCGTTTCGGTGAATTCCAGCACAGGTGTAGCAGTCCTGCCCGACATATAGCTGCGTGCCTCTTCATAAGTATCTCCGCGGCCAAAGCGTTCACCCTCATATACGGTCTTCTCCGGCATGGTCACCTTTACTTTAACGGTCTGCTCGGTTTCTTCGAAGTTGACAAAGTTCACAAGCAGCTTGTTGGATGTGGCTCCGCTGCCTGCCAGAGGCTCAAGGGTGGAAGTGTCTACCGCCCGTACATACACCAGTTTGTCAGCCAAATCATCTTTGTTCGTAATCTGATAGCTCAGCGGCGCCCCGTGTGTGGCATAAGCCAGATCCAGCCGGCGCATAATACTTACGCGTGAGTCTTCACCTTCTTTGGTATAATAAATCTCTGTAGCTCCCGGATCATGCTCCTCCAGGTTAAAGCCGTACTTGAACAGACTGAAGTTCTTGAAGAAAGCGGCATGCTGCACAAACATATCGGCATATCCGATATGCCCCCGCATAATCCGGTCAAACACTGCCGCAGTCCGCTCGGACGCGCCGTATTGATAGGCATCCACATGAGTATCCGAGGTGCCGAATTCGGTGGTGAGCATTTTTTTGCTGAGGCCGTCTACGGCTCCCCCAAAGGTCTTCAGGTTCTCTGTAAAGCTGCCTCCATTGCTGAAAATGTACGATTCACCATAGGAATGCCCATTGGTCAAATCCGTTACTTCCTCCAGTTCGTTCCGCTGCTCCGGGTCCCGTTCCCAGCCGTCCGGATCTCCGCACTGCTTGAGCGTCCCCTTCTGATTACCGCAGGAGTCTTCGCTGTACCCCGGCCAGTATGCCCAGCCCGGGGCCACCGTCTGCAGATGCGGTGCGATCGTCTTGCCTTTCTTATTCAGCCAGTCGGCTATCGCCAGATTGACTGCTTTGGAACGGTTGAACAGTCCAGGCTCATTATCCACCTCATAATACTGGAAATACTGGCCGTACTGCTTGAAATAATCGGTCAGCTTCTTCTCCGCATCATCCGGCAGTGAACCGTCTTCCTTGAGCTTGATATCACCCGTGTACAGATAGAGGGCAACAGCCTGCATATTATAATCCTTCAGGACCTCGTAGTACTCCCCCATATTCTCACAGGATCTGCCCACATCGCTGGCACAGCTGGTCCGCATAATGTTGCCGCTGTAGGCTAAACCCAGCCATTTCATAATATAAGGCAAATGCGTAACTGCACCTTCGTCAAAATAGAACTGTTTGTTGTTGACCATGGTTCCGGTCAGCGTATAACTCCCGTGAATCGGCTCCTTGACCGAAGTTTTCAGTGCTTCCAGACTAAGGTTATCCCATGTCCACCAGTTGTACTTATCCTCCGCAGCCGAGGAATAGATCCCGCGCGCTGCCCGCAGCGTCAGCTCGTTGGTTCCGCTGATGAGCTGTTCTTTGGGAATGTACAGCTCATAGGTTTTGCGGAAATCGTATTTACTGTCCGTACCGTCCACACCGGCAATCTGAATAATCCCTGACAGCTGCCGGTTGGAGAATACGCTCATCTGCGGTACGGATTTATAGGCATCAAGGATGCTGACACGAAATAAGACCCCGTTAACCGGGATCTTATCCAGCTTGTAGGTAATCCGCAGTTCAGGATTGGTAGCGCCGTGCAGCCCGGACGGGATACTCTGAAGCTCCGCCGTCTTCGCTGCGGTTGAAGCAACGCTGAATACCCCCTTGGCCCCGTTTGATCCGGCTGCTGCAAACTCTGCGGCTGAACCGTCATGCTGGCCAAGCTTCCATAGCACAGTCCCCTCCGGAACTGCGGGACCCGCATCCTTGGCCGCAGATAATTCCGACATGTCAACTTCCACCTCGCCGTTATTTGTCCCATCCTCTCCGAAGACAGAAACGGACAACAGAAACAAGATGATCAATGCTGCAAATTTTAGTAGTAAATGAATGGGTTTATTTCTCTTTGTTTTGAGTCTAGTCCTCATTCCCTTGTCCTCACTTTCTTCCAGGGTGGCTGTAATGTACCGGTTTCCGTAGAGCCTCATTCGTCATGACCAGCTTCATTCCTCAAGGAAGAGTCAGCGCGTTCTGGGGAATCACCGCCTGCTTCTGGCGCGGGCTTTGCCACATCAGACGGACGCTTGCGTCACCGTGATTCTCATAATACTCCACTTTTATATCGTAGGCAGTTGCGGCTGTAAGAGTTATACTTCCCTCCCGGCTGACACCGCTTTGCTTCTTCCAGCTGTCAATGATCAGCTTGCCGCCGATCCACACACGGATGCCGTCATCGGAAGAGGCTGTAAAAGTATACTTTTCACTGTAGACTGGCTTGATCTTACCGGTCCAGCGTACGGAAAAAGAGTCCTTGCCGATTCCCGGCGCCGGTGAATCCCCATGCCAGTTGAAGTCAATCCTGTTATCATTCCGGGTAAGCAGCGGTTTGCCGGACAGCTCCGTATTGCCGAAATATTGCCCCTTGAGACCGTTGCGCGATACCGCAACAATTGTGTTGATCTGAGCATTCAGTGCCAGCTTGTAATCATCCCGTGATACGGTGTACTTATTGCTCATAAAGCTTTGAATTTTCTGAAGATTATTATTCTCGAGCAGCATTTTCCCCCATGTCATCGTATATACCCATTTACTCTGGGTTTGAGACAATATTACAGGGTCTGGAAGCTCTCCGCTCTCCCCGATACCGATGGGTTTGCCGTCAGCCAGCTTCAGAAGGTTCTCGTAATAGGATTGCTTAAAGTCATTGTTATAAATATCGGCTGCCAGTACATCCACCTTGGAGGCACCCGGATAATAATTACTGTAAGGCTTTGCCCACTCATTTGGCGCATTCGGGTTCCATACCCATAGCAGGTTATTCAGCTTATGTGTGTTCACCATACGGTCGTACACTATATCCCACAGCTGGGCAAAGTTATCCTTGTGCCCCCACCAGAACCAGTTGCCGTTCATTTCATGATATGGACGCCATAAAACCGGAACTCCGGCATCCCGCAGTTCTCCCAAGTACCCGGCTACCTCATCCAGCTCGGCGATCAGAGCTTTGTACTGCGGAGTTCCCGGAGTAACGTATGCGTCAAATTTGTCCTGGCTCAGATTCATTTTCACATTAGCCCATTCGGGAGAGGTTCCCGGCAGATTCTGATGGAAGGTCATCGCTACAATGCCTCCGCCTTTGTACCACTTAATGGCACTGTCTACGACAGCCTGACGCTGCCTGGCAATGGTCTCCTCGGACTGGTTGTTGATGGCTCCCAGCTCGTAGCCGTGCAGAACGGCGTACTGTCCGCTTGCGTTCTTAAGCTTATTATTGAATTCATCGGGGCTCTCCAGGTAATCATGCTGGCCGGAGATCATGCCCTTGCCGCTGAGATCGGACAGATAGCTGAGCAGTGCAGCAGCTTCCTTGGAAGCGGAGGGATTAACGGGTTTGATGGAAGCGGCAGGAGTGTTTACGGGGCGTGCTACGGGAAGACTGCGCGCCTCCCCCCATGGCAGAAGTGAAAGGATAAGGATAATTGGAATAATTGTTGTATATAGCCTGTACTTACGGTAAGTGTTCAATATAATCTCCTTTCCCCGGGTTTCACTGCCGCCTTAGGCGTGCAGGTATGCAGTTCTCTGTTAAGAGGCTGCAATGAATTAACCGGATGGTCTATAGCTTAGTAGCCCTGCTAATAGCAGGGCCATTAAGATTGGACTTTATAGGATTTAGAATTGTAACGTCTTAACCAGTATCAGCGCCAATAATGAATACAGCTGCGGGGGTATGATCCTAGGAAGCGGAAGGGAGAAACAGTGCGCTCGCGGGAACCGTTGCCTTAACTTGGCTCGGACTCTCCCACATCAGGCGTGCTCTGGCATCTCCTTGATTCTCGTAGTACTCCACTTGTATATCATATAGCTGACCGGCTGTCAGGCTTATGCTTCCTGTGCGTTCGGTCCCGCTCTGCTTCATCCAGCTGTCAATCACAAGCTCACCATTGATCCGTACGCGGATGCCGTCATCTGAAGTGGTATAAATCTGATAAGTCTCAGTATATAGCGGCTTGAGCTTACCGCTCCAGCGTACAGAGAAGAAATCTATGCCAATTGCGGCATCCGGCGTGCCTTGACGCCAGTTGAAGTCAAGCACTGCATCGGTACGTACCACTGCCGGAGCACCAGACAACGTCATATTATTGAAATATTCCGCAACCATCCCGTTCGCCGCCGGAGCCTCAGCCGTAAGATTCTCCGGTGATGGAGCTTCTGCCGGCGTTGGTGCCAGTGTCGGCGTTGGTGCCGCTGTTGGCGTTGGTGCCGCTGGTGCCGCTGTTGGCGTTGGTGCCGCTGTTGGCGTTGGTGCCGCTGTTGGCGTTGCTGTTGGCACCGGTGTTGGTGTTGATACTGGTAATGGCGTTGCTGTTGGTACTGGTGTTGCAGTCACAGCAGGAGCATCCAAAGCTGCTTTGCTGGCTGAAGAAGCAGCCGTGTTCACAAATAACGCGCTTGTAGGGACAGTTGCCTTCGCCTGGCTTGGACTCTGCCACATCAGACGGATATTGGCATCGCCGGCATTCTCGTAATACTCCACTTTAATATCATACAGCCGGCCTGCTTGCAGGTTTATGCTTCCTGTACGCTCGGTACCACTCTGTTTGGTCCAGCTGTCGATTACAGCTGTGCCGTCAATATAGACGCGGATACCGTCATCGGATGTAGTGATAATCTGATAGGTTTCACTGAAAGACGGTTTGATCTGACCCGTCCAGCGGATAGAGAAGCTATCCACTCCGAGCTTCGCATCCGGCGCTGCCTGGCGCCAGTTAAAGTTCAGCAGCGCATCATTCCGGACCAGAACCGGAGTGCCCGAAAGCGTCATGTTCTTGTAGTATTCCCCCTGAAGACCATTCTTGCCGACGGGGGCCGTCACAGTATCATTGGAAGCAGGGGGCGGCGTCAGTATCGGTATCGGCATTGCAGTCGGTATCGGCGCTGGTGTTGCTGTCGGTACCGGCGTTGGCGTTGCTGTCGGTACCGGCGTTGGCGTTGCTGTTGGTACCGGCGTTGGTGTTGCTGTTGGTACCGGCGTTGGTGTTGCTGTTGGTTGCGGTGAAGCCGCCGCAAATGTGCCTGCTTTATAATCGTCCCGGGTCACAGTATAGCTGTCGCTCATGAAGCCTTTGATGGTAGCATCGGTGTTGGTTTCATACAGCATTTTTCCCCAGCTCATCATATATACCCAATTTTTCTGGGAGAGCTGCAGCTTTGCCGTGCTTGGCATTTGTCCATTCTCGCCAATGGCAATCGGTTTGCCATTCGCAAGGGCGAGCAGGCTGTCATGGTATTTATTCATATAATCGTTCTCATATATATCTGCCGCGAGTACATCCACCTTGTCAGCCCCCGGATAGGTCAGCGCATAAGGATCAGACCAGGCATTGGGTGCATTGGGGTTCCATACCCACAGCAGGTTGTTTAATTTATGAACGTTCACGAAACGGTCATACATAATATTCCAAAGCGCAGCAAAGTTATTTTTCTTCCCCCACCAGAACCAGTTACCGTTCATTTCGTGGTAAGGTCTCCATAGTACGGGCACACCAGCATCCCGCAGACTTTTAAGTGAAACTGCCACTTTGTCCAGATCTGCAATCAATGCAGTGTACTGTGTTGTACCCGGAGTAATATATTTATTGAATTCCGCCTGGCTCAGCGGTTTCTGAACATTGGACCAGAGGTATGCGGTACCGGGCAGATTCTCATGAAAAGTCATGGCTACAATGCCGCCGCCCTTATACCAGTTGATCGCGCTGTTCACCACATTTCTGCGCTGCGCCGCTGCTGTACTTTCCGATTGCCCGCTAATTACGCCCAGTTCATAGCCGTGAAGAGCAGCATATTGTCCGCTGGTTCCCTTCAGCTTGTTGCTGAATTCGTCCGGACTTTCCAGATAGTCATGTTGGCCGGTAATAATGCCTTTTCCAGTGATAGAATACAGATCATCCAGCAATCTGACTGCTTCGGTTGAAGCCTCCGGATTAACGGGCGCTTTGGAACTAGATGCAGCTTCTGCAGATGAAGGCATTCCGCCGAGTCCCAGAGGTACTGCAGTCAATAAAAGGGCCAGAGACAGCACAGTGCACAGCAAACGAGACTTACGGTAAGTTATCAAAATCCATCTTCCTTTCGGTAGCCAGGCTGCCACTCTTGCGAAGGCCCTATAGCTTTGCGTCCCTATCTTTCGATTAGGTTTGCCTTTGTCGTATTGAAGGATTAATCCCTCTTACCGTAAGTATCGTCCCTATTTAGTTTTAATTTAGAGCAAAAATGAAATTTTCTTAATAATTGGTTCTTAATACCTGTTTTGGATTTGTAACAATTGGTTATATAGATAGATTAGACCTACGAAATGAATTGCTGCAAGGCGATATCTTCCCAATCCAGGGTGATTCGGATGTTATCTTCCTCCACCAGCTCAGAGCCGGTCTGCACTTCGATAAATTCCATATCTGTCAATGCCAGGATCGCATGCTTGGTGCCTTCCGGAATCCGTACGACATCCCCCGCCTTCACATTATGCATTTTCTCATTGAGCACAATGCTGGCTTCACCGCTGACAATCGTCCAGATTTCACTGCGTTTGTGATGCAGCTGATAGCTGATATTTTTACCTTCAGAGATAAAGATCCGCTTCGTCAGCACCTCATTGCCTTCCGCATATTTCACATAATCAATTACCTTGTAGTGGCCCCAGCGGCGTTCTTCGTACATCGGTCTTTGTTCAAAAGATTTCAGCACTTCCTTAATGCGCGGGCTCTCCGCCTTGTGCGTAACCAGAATTCCGTCCGGGCTGGCGGCGATAATCAGATCCTTCGCCCCGATCACGGTGATCGGAATGTCCAGTTCGTTGATCAGGCAGGTGCCTTCGGAATCAGCAGTGACGAAGCCTTTGCCGACATGATTGCTGGTCATTTCTTCGGTCAGCGTATTCCAGGTGCCCAGATCCTTCCAGAATCCGGCGTAAGGCTGAACCACGATATTCTCTTCTTTTTCCACCACTTCATAATCAAAACTGATGGAAGCCAGCAGTTTATACTGCTTCTGCAGTTCCTCATAGTTCAGCGGCAGTCCTTTGCGCTGCAGAATATCCAGCAGATAACCTAGACGGAAAGCGAACACGCCGCAGTTCCAGAGTGCGTTCCGGCTGATTAGCTCCTCAGCCTGCTTGCGGTCCGGCTTCTCCTGGAAGTGGCTCACCTGCAGATACCCGCTCGCTCCCGCTTCGGCGCTGGTAGGAATGATATAGCCGTATTTCTCGGAGGCATGCTCCGGAACTACGCCCATCAGCGCCAGATTGGCGCCGCTCTCCAGCATCGTGCTCTCCAGCTGCAGAACGGTATCGAAGAAGGACGACTCCACATAAGGATCGACGGGCAGGATGGCTACCGTCTCGCTTGGTGAAACACCGGCGATCGAATACAGGTAAGCTGCTGTCAATGCAATGGCAGGGAAGGTATCGCGCCGCTCCGGCTCAACGATAATCGGCACCCCGCTGCCCAGCTGGCTCTGAATCATCTCTACCTGGCTGCGGCCGGTAGCCAGGTAGGACGATTCCGCCATTCCTGTCTCCTGCAGCTGTCTCCATACCCGCTGTACCATGGATTCCGGTTCACCTGCCGGGCTTTCCAGTACTTTCAGAAATTGCTTCGAACGTGAATCATTGGACAAAGGCCAGAGCCGTTTACCAGAACCGCCTGATAGAAGTACTAGTTTCATAAGTGAACCCTCCTAAGTTTATGTGATGTCGCCAAAATATCGGATTGTTATTGGGAGCTGGCTGCGTTTCGGAAGCTGAAAGACTGGCTGTTATGAGTGTCACTGCAAGGAATGTTTGGGCCTCCGGCCGCTGCCCGTCTCCAGATTTCCTGATTTAAACCGCTCATCGCGGTAGAAATCCGGAGACAAAGGCGTACGCATTCGCTCCTACAGTTCCAAAATTCCTCTCCGTTCCGTTACATAACAGCTGGCTTATTCGCTTCGCCCGCAGGCGAAGCTCCCGGCTAAAGATCCGGCTATTGCCGCTTGGTTGAGCGGCAATTGAATTAACTGCTGCCGCCTGCTTTAGCGGCGGCAAAGCCATTCACGCTTGTTCCAAGGCGGCGCCGCTCAACTAAGCGGCGGTGAGAGATTTAAGGGATTAAGTGCATCTTGTTCCAAGGGATTTCCGCTCGCTGTAGCAGCGGGGGGAACACAACACTCTTGTTCCAAGGTTTTACGTTCACTTACGCGGCGGTGGAATCAAGAGCACTAATGCCCCTCATTTTCTCCTTTGGCCCACAT
>NZ_JUEI01000044.1:0-48193 GCF_000802655.2 Paenibacillus sp. IHB B 3415
GCACCTGACTTTTAATCAGGGTGTCGAAGGTTCGAGTCCTTCATGGCTCATCCCAATCAAGTCATCACTTTCATGTGATGGCTTTTTTTATGTTTTCTGGAGGCCTGAACATTAAAAAGCATATAAATTACCCGGAATTCGTTTAAAATAGCTCCCCTCGTTTAATTATAAGTCTATAATGCTGTAGAAATGAGGGAATGACAATTGATCTATGATGCGATTATAGTGGGCGGCGGTTTTGCGGGGCTTCAGGCGGCTATTCAATTGGGACGTTACTCGGTCCATCAGGTGCTTGTAATTGATGCAGGAGGCGGAAGATCAAGCATATGCCGGAATTATCATAATATATTGGGCTGGCCTGACGGTGTGCCGGGTGAGGAACTGCGGGCCAGGGGGAGGCTTCAGGCGGAAAGGGCAGGTGTAGCGTTTCAGAAGGATAGAATAGTTAAGGCCGAGAAGCCGGATGAATTATTCATACTTCACGGAACCGGGAGGCAGCAATATGTAGGCCGGACTCTGTTGCTTGCTACTGGAGTAATGGACCGGTTTCCTGAGGTGCCGGGCTTACGGCCTGCCCTTGGGATGACGATCTATGTTTGCCCGGACTGTGATGGTTTTGAAATTCAGAACCGGCAGACCGTATTGATAGGCTCTGGTGATGTAGGCGCTAATATGGCTTTTGTTTTAAGGGAACGCACAGGTGATTTGACCTACATTAATCATGAACGTACACCTGTCTCGGCGGAAAATCGTAACCGGCTGCGGGATGAGGATATACAGTATATCGAAGAACCGGTTGCCCGCATTGAGGAAGAGAACGGAAGAATTAAGGCGGTAGCCTTGGAGAACGGTGAGGTTCTGCCGGCAGAGCGCGGGTTTATTGCTTTTGGCCGGAATCCGGTACATTCTGAGTTAGCTGCACAGCTGGGAGTAACGCTTCATAAGAACAAGCATGTGGAGGCGAATAAACGTTCATTAATGACTAATATCGAGCATGTATGGGTGGCAGGAGATGTTGCAGTGCATGCGGAGCAGGCGACGGCCGCTATGGGTGAAGGAGCCATTGCCGGGATCTGGATGCATAAGACTTTGAAAAAGATGAATCCGGTAATTCTGCCTCCAGCCAAGAAGCATTATGCAGCAAAATAGACTTTTGATACACTGCTGATCAAATGTCACTCAGGGTTCAGGAGAGCTATTCCGCAATTTGCAGCTAAATATGATAAAATAGGCGAAAAGAGCAAAAGTGGTGGAGAATGGTGACGATGGATAGTGAGGTTTTGCGTCAAAAATTGGAGCAACTCACCGGAAAGAGAACCGGAATCAAGCAGCTCGGGAGGCAGCATTCAGCTTCTCTTTTTGGCATGGGCACGGAGAAGGATCAAGAGCAGGCGGTCTTTCATGAGGGATATTTGTGGATTCCCCTATATGAGAATGACGGGCGTATAACCGCGGTGTGGGTGGAGACAGAAGGGCTGTCGCCTCTGGAACTGCAGCTGGTCAATTATGCGGGCCGTAATTTTGCGGTAGCCCTCAAGGCTACCGGGCTTAAGGAAGAAGGAGAGATGGAGGCCCGTCAGCTTAGCGGCTGGTTGAACTCGCAGCTTGAGCAAGAAAAGGATGATGCAGAGATTCCGGATGATATTACGCTAAAAGGCCGGCTGTTCGGGGATATGATTCCTTTTTTGCTGGTTAGTGAGAATGTCCATAATCCGCAGATGACATACCGTTCGTTAATGAAGCTGCTGCGCAGTTATTTCGAGAACGAAGTCCTGTTAATTCCCCTGTTGGATAAGGAATGGTTAATTTTAGCCCGTAAGGAACTGCTCACCGGCGGAGATGATAAGGAAGATGAGGAAGAAAGTGCTGAGGATCTGCTGTCTCAGACCTCTATGGGACTGCATGAACTGATCGCCAGTGAATGGGTTGGCGTCTTCCATCTGGCGGTTTCCCCGGCCATCATTCCGGTTAAAGGCCTGACAGGCTCCGTGGCTCTGCTGCGCGAGACGATTATTCTGGGCCGGATCTTCCAGGTAGGCGATTATATCCATCTGCCTTGGGAGCTTCATATGGAGCGTCTGGTGAACAGTATCCCCGATGACCGCCGCAGACAGCTGCTGGGTCAGATCGGTGATTATACGGCTGTGCTGGCGGATAAGGAAATGCTGCTGACGCTGGAGACTTTTTTTGAAATGGATTGCAATGTCAGCGAAACCGCGAAGAAGCTGTATATCCACCGGAATACGCTCCTGTACAGACTCGACAAGATCAAACAGGAAACGGGAGCCGATGTCCGCAGTTTCGGGGATGCTGCGATTGTGAAGTTAGCCATGTTATTGTATAAAGTGACGAAAAGAAAATAGGATTTTTGTGAACCTTACAAATAGCCAGGAGGCCTGGTCTGGGGTAAGATAAGTGTACAAGAAAGCGTTTGATTTTCTAATCCAATAATTGACTCGAGGGGGAAATACAATGGCAGGCGTACGTTTAGAGCATATTTTCAAAAAATACCCGGGTTCTGATAAAGCAACAGTAATCGATATCAATCTTGATATTAAAGATAAGGAATTTCTCGTACTGGTTGGTCCTTCCGGTTGCGGTAAATCCACAACACTGCGTATGATCGCAGGTCTTGAAGAAATCTCTGAAGGTAAAATGTACATTGGTGACCGTGTAGTGAATGACGTGGCTCCTAAAGACCGCGATATCGCGATGGTATTCCAATCCTACGCCTTGTATCCGCATATGAGCGTGTATCAGAACATGGCTTTCGGTCTGAAACTGCGTAAAGTGAAGAAAGAAGAAATCGACAAGAAAGTGCGCGAAGCAGCAAGAATTCTCGATATCGAGCATTTGCTGGAACGCAAACCTAAGGCACTGTCCGGTGGTCAACGCCAACGTGTCGCTCTGGGCCGCGCTATTGTCCGTGATCCACAAGTCTTCCTGATGGATGAGCCTCTTTCCAACTTGGATGCTAAACTTCGTGGTCAAATGCGTGCTGAAATCACTAAGCTGGTTAAACGCCTTGAAACCACTTGTATCTATGTAACGCATGACCAGACAGAAGCTATGACAATGGGTGACCGTATCGTAGTTATGTACGATGGTATCATTCAACAAGCAGCTTCCCCTGAAGAATTGTACAATGAGCCTACAAACCTGTTCGTTGCAGGATTCATCGGATCCCCAACAATGAACTTTATCAATGGTACACTCTCCGATGTTGGCGGCGCTGTCCGCTTTCGCGCAGATAACCTTGATGTTGAAGTTCCAGGCGGCAAAGCTACAATCCTGCGCAACAAAGGTTATATCGGCAAAGATGTAATCATGGGTGTTCGTCCAGAAGATATTCATGAAGAGCCAGTATTCCTGGAAGCTTCCCCTAATACAATCTTCACTTCGCTCGTTGATGTTACTGAAAACCTTGGTCATGAAATGCTCCTCTACTTGAGCGGCCTTGGCGCTAACACTGTAATTGCCCGTGTAGATGGACGTTCCACTACCCGTGAAGGCAGCAAGCCTAAATTGGCAATCGACATGAACAAAATTCACCTTTTCGATAAAGAGTCCGAACTGAACATTCTGCTGGGATAAGACAAAGCACAGCGGGATACAGGTTATAATAGAAGAAAGCCGCCCTCACAGGCGGCTTTTTCTTGTATTGGGCATGTGGAGCCGGAGATAAAACGTATTGGTCCAAAGACACGGAAAGCAGGGTATTCCGTCAGGACAGGCTTAGCAATACCAGAGGTAATAAGATTGCATTCATAGGCGTTATCAATTAAGATAGCAGGAGAATTACCTGTAGCTGGAATGGGAAAAGTTGTGAACCCGGGTGCAGGAAGCGGGCACAACCGCAGGTGACGAAAGGACGGACATACATGGCTAAGAAGGTAAAGGTATCGGAACTGGTACAGCATTTTCAATTAGAGGTTGTTTCCGGACAAGAGGGTCTGAAAAGACCGATTACAGTGGATGATTTGAATCGTCCGGGACTGGAAATGGCCGGTTATTTCGAATATTATCCGGAAGAACGTGTTCAGCTGCTGGGCAAAACAGAGCTGGCCTTTTTCTCAATGCTTCCTGAGGAAGAACGCAAAAGCCGGATTCGCGGGATTTGCAACGATAATACCCCTTGTATTGTAATTACCCGTGCGCTGGATGTTCCGCCGGAGCTTATTGAGATCAGTAATGAAAAGGGACTGCCTGTGCTGCGCAGCTCGATGGCGACCACTATTTTCTCGAGCAGACTGACAAGCTTCCTGGAAGGCAGACTGGCACCTACGGCAACAATCCATGGTGTTCTCTGTGATGTATATGGTGTAGGTATGCTGATTACAGGCAGCAGCGGTATCGGTAAAAGTGAAACGGCGCTCGAACTGGTTAAACGCGGGCACCGCCTGATCGCCGATGATGCAGTAGAGATCCGTCAGACCTCGGATAACCAGCTGCATGGTACAGCTCCGGAGCTCATTCGTCACTTGCTCGAAATCCGCGGGGTAGGGATTATTAATGTAATGACTCTCTTCGGTGCCGGGGCCATCCGTAATCATAAGCGGATCACACTGGTCGTTAGACTTGAGGCCTGGCAGCAGGATAAACAATATGACCGGCTCGGACTGGACGAGGAGACTACACGGATCATTGACACCGATGTGCCGCTTGTAACGATCCCCGTACGTCCGGGACGTAACCTTGCGGTAATTATCGAGGTTGCGGCGATGAACTACCGGTTGAAACAAATGGGCTTTAACGCGGCTCTACAATTTACGAATAAACTTACAGCCACCATCTCTGAAGACATGGATGATCTGGACTAGGAGTGTGAGAGCATGTTTTTTTCATTAGCGATTAATCCGATTGTCTTCTCCATCGGTTCGCTGCCTGTTCACTGGTATGGTTTGATACTGGGTCTTGGTGCATTAGCCGGATTATTCCTTGCTATTCAAGAAGGCAAACGCTACAACATTCCGCAGGAGTTCTTCATGGACATGCTGCTGCTCGGAGTTCCTTCGGCGATCATTGGCGCGCGGATTTATTTTGTAGCGTTCAAGTGGGAAGATTATAAGGACAACTTGCTGGATATATTCAAAGTCTGGAATGGCGGTATTGCTATTTATGGCGCGCTGATCGGGGCGATCATCTGCGGAATTATATATTTCCGTTACAAGGGATATCCGTTCTGGCGTATTGTGGACATTTGTGCGCCTGGACTGCTTGCCGGTCAGATGATTGGCCGTTGGGGTAATTTCATCAATCAGGAAGCCTACGGCGGCGTTGTAGAGGAATCTTTCCTGCGTGACAAGCTGCATCTGCCGGACTTTATTGTGAATCAAATGTACATAGGGGATGCGTTTCACCATCCGACCTTCCTGTATGAATCGCTCTGGAGCCTGCTGGGCATTCTGCTCCTCATGGTGCTGCGCCGCCAGAAGTTTGTCCGTGCCGGCGAAATCTTCATGTCTTATTTCATCTGGTATTCGATCGGCCGCTTCTTTATTGAAGCTTTACGTACGGACAGCCTAGGATTTAACGGCAGCAGCGGTTTGGCATCGTTCATTAACGGTCTATGGAGTCCGATGAAATGGCTGGGATTTGAGCAGGGGTATTTCGATCCGGCATACGGGAATGTCCGTATCTCACAGCTGCTGGCACTACTAATCATTCTCGTTGCAGTTGTATTGATCATTGTACGGCGTGTCAGCGGTCAGCCGAAGGATCATTATTCTGATCCGATTGTCAGCACTAAACCGGCAGCGGCAGATGCTGTAGTTCCCGAGAGTGCAGTGAATACACCGCAGAAGGCTCCTCAGCCTATCCAGCCGGTGAAGGACTCATCTGAAGATAAGGAAACAAAGGAGTAGTAGAACTAATGATAGAATGCGTGTTATTTGACTTGGACGGAACGATTGTGAATACTAATGAGCTGATCATCAGCTCGTTCATGCATGCGCTGAAGGAGAATAACCTCCCGGCTCTAACCCGGGAAGAAATTATTCCCCATATGGGAACTACGCTCCAGCAGCAGATGAGCACGTTCTCCGGTCTGCAGGACACAAGCGTGCTGGAGCTTTCTTACCGTTCATATAATTATGCGCATCATGATGAGCTAATCCGTTCTTTTCCTCATGTGAATGAGACTATGGAAGGGCTGTTAAGCCGGGGAATAAAGCTCGGGATTGTGACAACGAAGATTCGTCCAACTACACTCAAAGCGCTGGAAATGTTCGATCTGCTGAAGTATATGGAGACGATTGTGACGGTCAATGATGTCAGTCAGGCGAAGCCGCATCCGGAGCCTGTCCTAACCGCGGTTGCTAATCTGGGTGTTGATCCGGCCAGAACCCTGATGGTGGGTGACAGTGCGGTCGATATTCAATCTGCCAAGGCAGCGGGTGTGCGTGTAGCTGCGGTTGCCTGGTCTCTTAAAGGTGAGGACACGCTGCGTAAGTACGGCCCCGATTACATCATCCACGACATGAAGGACTTATATACTATAGTGGAGCAGGAGACGAAGCAGCCGTGAGAAAGTTAACCCGCTATCCGGTGGAGGGCCATAATTCGCTCTGGTATATTTACCGTACGGTGAGCCCGTGGAAGGGCGTACGTAATTTCATTTTTATCCAGATTGCCCGCTACTGTCCGGTCTTGCCGCTCAAGAACTGGATTTACCGCAGGGTACTCGGCATGAAGGTGGGCAAGCATACTGCGTTTGGGCTAATGGCGATGGTGGATGTGTTTTTTCCGGAGAAAATTTCGGTCGGTGAGAACTCGGTCATCGGCTATAATACGACCATTCTTGCCCATGAATACCTCATCAAAGAGTACAGGCTGGGTGAAGTCATTATCGGGGAGAACGTCCTGATTGGAGCCAACACAACGATATTGCCCGGCGTTACAATTGGAGATTGGGCGGTTGTCGCTGCGGGTTCTGTCGTGCACAAGGATGTAGCTGCGGGCTCGTTCGTCGGGGGCAATCCGCTGCGTGAGCTGCGTCCGCCGGGATCAGCGGAGAAGGCTGTAGAAGAATAATCACCAGGTAACCTCTTACCCTGCAGTTTCATATTGCGTGTATCTGCGCAGAAGCTGCAGGGTTTCTTGTGTAAACTTCGCAGCCTGAGGCAATTAAGCAACCTTAAGCAACCTTTAAGTGTTCGGCGAGTATATATTGGCGATATACTTGTAAGTGCAGGAGCGGATCCTTCCGCATACGGACGCGCAGCACATATCAGAATGAAATAATCAGCAGGGGCAGACTTCCTGATAGGTATCACTTCCGCTTGGCGTCTATGAACAGCCATCATAGCAGAGAAGAGGAATCTTAAAGTGAATGCAGCAAAACAGGAACGTCTGCCCCAGCTGGATATTTACCGTGCTCTGGCGATATTGGGCGTATTGCATGTCCATTCATCATCTTTTGCGGCCGGAGAATTGGCACTCCAGTCACCCTATTATTATTGGCTAAACTGGATCAACATCTTCTTTAAATTCGGTACACCGTCGTTTATTTTTCTAAGTAGCTTTGTGCTGTTCTATAATTATTACGGGCGGCCCGTGACGCGGAGCCTGATCGGAAGCTTTTACCGCCGCAGGCTGAAGTACATTCTGCTTCCCTATATGCTGGTATCCATCGGCTATTACGGATTGACCCTGTACGTGAATGGTATGCTGACACAGCCTCTGGCAGAGAGCATCTCCGGCTTCCTGGGTGCCTTATTTACGGGTTCGGCGTATGCGCATTTGTATTTCGTATTCATCAGTATCCAGTTCTACCTGCTGTTTCCGTTGCTGCTTAAGCTGCTGCAGAGCTCACGGCTGTGGGTGCGCTGGGCTTTTCCGATTGGACTTGCGCTGCAGTGGGTATTCATTATCTGGAACAAGTATCAGCTGCATATTGTGGAAAAAGGAAGCTTGTCGATCTCGTATCTGGCATACTATATGCTGGGCGCCTATATCGCCATTAATTTCGAAGCGATCAAGCTGTGGCTGCTGAAGCCTTGGCGTGAACTGGCTGCCAGGCATAAAGTGCTTATCCTGCTGCTTGTTACATTGTGGCTCGGAGCAGCCTTCACGCATGTACAGTTATGGTATAGAGCCCGCCACTTCGGGATATGGACGGACTCGCTCTGGTACGAGCTGCTCTGGAATGTACATACGATGCTGTCAGCGCTGGTGCTGCTGTATGCCACCTTTCTTATCTACCGCAGGGCACCGAAGGTGATCGTTGCTATTTTGACCCGGCTGGGTGAGATTTCATTTGCGGTGTATCTGATCCATCCTCTGCTGCTTGCAGTGTATAGAAGATTCGGAACGGGAATCCCTACAGATTCATTAACCTATGTAATCTATATTTACGGAGGATTGGCTGCGGCGCTGGCAGGAAGCTGGATGCTTGTGCAGTTTGCGTTCCGCCGCATCCTCCTGTCCTGGGTCGCTTTCGGGAGCGTACCACGTTCACTTGCCCCTCCGGTGAAGGACAAACCTGTGCGCGGGAGCAGAAATAGAGTGCTTGAAGGTAAAGATATCAGTAAATCATGAGAGTTCAACAGACCCCAGTTCAGGCATCAGGGATGAGGGTCTAGGCAGGAGGAAAGATAATGGCTCAAAAGGAAAGAATACCGCAGCTTGATGTATTCCGGGCGATAGCGATTATTGCGGTCATAGCGATTCACGCCACTTCGCGGACACTGGCGGAAACACTTGATACCTCTTTGTTTCATCCGTTTCTGTTCATAAACAAGTTCAGCCAGTTCGCTGTACCTTCGTTTGTATTCCTAAGCGGGTTCGTGCTGTTCTACAATTATATTGACCGTCCGCTTGGCGGGAAGACACTCGCGAAATTCTATAGCCGAAGGCTGATTTATATCATTGTGCCTTATCTCGTTTTTTCGGTGCTGTACTTTATATTGAAAATGACTGCCGGGCATACATGGGGCATGCCTCTTAATGAGCAGGCGGCCAAATTCGGCAAATATCTGTGGACTGGTACGGCGTATACCCATCTGTACTATATTATTATCATTATCCAGTTCTATGTACTGTTCCCGCTCATGCTCTGGTGTCTGCAGAAGGTCCGCCGTCTGGCGGCGTGGGCACCGCTCATCGGACTTGCCTTACAGTGGGGATTCGTGCTGCTGAACAAATATATGGCTAATCACGGATACTGGCAGCTGTCCAAGGGCAGTCTTGCAATTACGTACTTCTCTTATTTCCTGCTCGGTGCAGCGATTGCGGTATATTACAGCTCTTTGAAAAAGTGGCTGATTCCTACCCGTGAAGGGTGGCGCTCCGGTAAGGGTGCAAGCTGGATTGTGCTGTGGTTCTTATGGGCCGCTGCAGGAATCGTTCATGTGGAGCTGTGGTTCAACAATTATACGAAGAAGACGGTCATCAACAGTCTATGGTATGAAGGCTTCTCCAATCTTCATGCGCTGCTCTCTTGTCTTGTGCTGTTCCAGCTGTCCTTCCTGCTGTACGGAGCGGGGCGCAGCCTGCTGGCAAGATTGCTGATCTCTGCCGGCGCCTGCTCCTTCGGGATATATCTGCTGCATCCGGCGCTGCTCTTCTTCTATAGAAAGCTGCCGCTGCACGGCGGATCACTTGCCTACACGGCTGCCATTGCCGGGGGCTGGCTGGTAGCCTTCGCTGGCTCCTGGCTGGTCGTTGCCCTCGTCTTCCGTTATGTGAAGCCGGCATGGGTACTGTTTGGTTCTGGGCCGCAGAAGGTTAAGCGGGCGCCTAAAGCAACAGTGTGACCGTGCGCCTCAATGCTGAGATGCTGGAATAAATGAGATTTCAAATCAGGAATGATAAAAGCGCCGGCGCTTTTATTCATATATTGGCGGGATTGCAGACTACTCTCCGGCCTGTTCGCGCTGGAAATCGGCAATCGCCTGATATTGGCCTTCGAGGCTGCGGTATACGGAGATATAGATGGGCAGCAGCTGCTTATAGACTTTGGCATGTGCCTGGACGGGTTCATGGCGGTGGGTCGAGCCAATCATGCCGAATACGGAATCGAAGGAATCGATCCGGCCGATGGCGTACAGCCCGAGGACAACGGCGCCAAGACAGGAGCTCTCGAAGCTCTCGGGGACTACCACCTCCTGATCGAATATGTCCGCCATCATCTGCCGCCATAGAGCGGAGCGCGCGAAGCCGCCGGTAGCCAGGATTCTGCCCGGCTGGCCGATAATTTCCTCCATAGCGAGCAGGACGGTATACATATTGAAGATGACACCCTCCAGCACAGAGCGGATCATATGCTCTTTGCGGTGATTCATGCTCAGTCCGAAGAAGGAGCCGCGCGCATCGGGGTTCCACAGCGGGGCACGCTCACCGGTCAGATACGGATGGAAGAGCAGGCCATTGCTGCCTGGCGGTACCTGCTCGGCGATCCGGGTCAGGACCTCATAAGGATCAATACCGAGGCGCTTCGCGGTCTCTACCTCAGAGGCGGCGAACTCATCACGCACCCAGCGGAACAGCATGCCGCCATTATTCACGGGGCCGCCAATAACCCAGTGCTTGTCCGTTAGTGCATAGCAGAAGGTCCGCCCTTTCGGGTCGGTCAGCGGCCGGTCGACCACGGTGCGGATGGCTCCGCTGGTTCCTATAGTAGCGGCAATAACCCCCGGCTCTATGGCGCCAACCCCCAGGTTGGACAGGACACCGTCACTGGCGCCTACAACAAACGGTGTGGAAGCCAGGAGTCCAAGCTCTTCCGGAAGCCCCGGAAGCAGCCCCTGCAGGATCTGCGTGGTGGGCACCGGTCTTGATAGACGTTCTGGAGTAATCCCGGCGATACGGAGCGCCTCAGCGTCCCAGTCAAGCTTCTCCAGATTGAACATACCTGTAGAAGAGGCAATGGAGTGATCAATTACATATTTGCCGAACAGCTTGAAGAAGATATATTCTTTAATGGAGATGAATTTATGGGTCTGGCTGAACAGCTCCGGATGCTCCTCACCGAGCCACATCAGCTTGGTAATCGGAGACATCGGATGGACAGGTGTTCCTGTCCGCATATACAGCTCATGCCCGTTCAGTTCATTCTTCAGCCGCCGGGCAGCTGCACTGCTCCGGTTATCGGCCCAGGTGATGCAGGCGGTAAGCGGTTTGCCGGAAGAATCAACAGCAATAACGCTGTGCATGGCCGAGCTGAAGGAGACAAGCAGAACCTGTCCAGGAGGGACGTGGCTGTCCAGCATGACTGACGAGATAGTGTGCAATACAGCCTGCAGAATCTGATCAGGGTCCTGTTCTGCGACAGAAGGGGAAGGCTGATGCAGCGGATAGCCTTGGTTGCTCTGTGTGACGATTGTTCCGTTCTCCTCGAAGAGGACAGCCTTGGTGCTGGTAGTTCCAATATCAACGCCGATCATATAGGATGTACTCAAGCCGTCAGTCCTTCTTTCTGCTCTGAAATAGATACCGGGAATACTTAATGCAGGAAATAAAGTACAATTATATTATATATTTCGCATGAAACATTCTGAAGTTCACGTTCTACAGCTTATTATATTCGCAGGTAATCACGGTGGCAAAGAGAGGGTTGGTAGGCGCTGCTTATTAACATATAACCTAAGCTTCCGAAACCGGCGGATATAGAAGTCGATTGTTGACGCAAAAGGATAGTCCGTGATACGATATTACCACTGCTTTAGTTTACTACCACTTTACCATATTAAAGTGCTTGAAGATACTTCTTATGATATCTGATGAGGTGAAAAGTGAAGATGTCCAAACCAAAGGGATTCGAAAAGCCTGCCGGCGTACGGGATTATCTCCCGCGTGCGGTAACGAAGCTGCGCAAGATTGAGAACGATGTGCTGCACTGCATGAGCCGCTGGGGCTACCGCCAGATGATTACTCCCACGCTTGAATATTACGATACGGTCGGTGTGGCCAGTTCCACGTCAGACCAGAAGTTGTATAAATTACTGAATAACCGCGGTCAGGCACTCGTGCTGCGTTCGGAAATGACAGCGCCCGTTGCCCGCGTAGTCTCCTCATTATTGAAGGACGAACCGCTGCCGCTGCGTCTGTCCTATCATGCCAATGTCTTCCGTGCTATCGAAGAGGAGGCCGGCCGGGAAGCAGAATTCTTCCAGACCGGAGTGGAGCTTGTCGGAGATGATTCACCAGAGGCGGATGCTGAGGTCGTTGCACTGGCAATTGCCTCGCTGGAGGCCGCGGGGGTGAAATCTTTTAAAATTGCGATAGGGCATGTAGGCTTCCTCGACGGTCTGTTCCAGGAAGCGGTATCCGGCCTCCCGCAGGCTCAGGAAGAGCTGAAGAGTCATCTGCTGGGCCGTGATTATGTCGCTTTCCGGGAGACGCTGCGCCGCCTGGAACTGCCTGAAGCCCAGAAGAAGGAACTGGAAGGACTGCTGCGGCTGCGGGGAGGCAAGGAAATCTGCGGACAGGCGCTGGAGCTCAGCAGCCATCCGCTGGCACGCGCTTCCATTGAGCATTTATGCAAGGTATGGGAAGTACTTGTCGCATACGGCGTCTCTCAGCATGTGCTGATTGATCTGACGATGATCGGTGATTTCTCCTATTATACGGGCATGACGTTTGAAGGTTATGCTTCGGAGCTGGGCTTCCCGGTATGCAGCGGCGGCCGGTACGACAATCTGCTTCAGCAGTTTGGACGCCCGATTCCGTCGACAGGCTTCTCGCTGAAGACCAACCGTATTCTGGACGGTGTATCCGGAGTAACCGAAGAGGAGGAACTGCCGGTACTGGTCCAGTACGATGCCCTGCGGCGTCAGGAAGGTCTTGCTGAGGCGGCCCGGCTGCGGAATGAGGGCCACGCTGTGGTAACCCGGCTGGCGGCAGGCCCGGAAGAGCTGAAGGTCGTGAAGCGCCTGGATACGGATACCGTAGAGGCAGAGGGCGAACGTTACGGAGAGATTTATACGTTTGTGTCTTTTATCAGCGAGCATGGCTGAGCGGAGCAGGTTGATTGGCTGATCTCATAAATGTGGAATGAAGCAGTAGGTGACAATACGTGAAATGAAGGAACATGTGAACACAAGTAATCCCTGCAAGTATGTAGCGGAAATAGAAACGGAGGCGGGTATGAATGGCACAGATTCTTAAGGTAGCCATGCCGAAAGGCCGGATTTACAACAAAGCGGCAGAGCTGTTCCGCAAGGCGGGACTGCCGATTCCTCCGGACGGGGAAGAATCACGCAAGCTGGTGATTTCACTGCCGGAAGCCGGAATGGAGTTTATTCTCGCCAAGCCGGTAGATGTGCCTACATATGTAGAGTATGGTGTAGCGGATATCGGTATCGTAGGCAAAGATGTACTGCTGGAAGAAAACCGTGATGTGTACGAGCTGCTTGATCTGGGGATTGCCCGCTGCCGGATGTCGATTATCGGACTTCCGAACTGGCAGCCGGGCATTCAGCAGCGGGTAGCGACCAAATATCCGAATGTGGCCTCACGGTACTTCCGCGAGCAGGGCCAGCAGGTCGAGGTTGTGAAGCTGAACGGCTCAATCGAGCTGGCGCCGCTGATCGGCCTGGCTGACCGGATCGTGGATATGGTGGAGACCGGCCAAACCCTGAAGGATAACGGGCTGGTGGAAATGACCAGTATCTTCGAAATTACCAGCCGCCTGGTGGCCAACCGGGTAAGCTACCGGATGAAGAATGAGGAAATCCAGCAGCTGTGTGACCGCCTGCAGGCCGTGATTGCAGGCCCGGAGCTGCAGATTAAATAAGCTATACAGATTGAACTTTAAAAGATGAAAAAAGGATAGAAGTGACGAAGGGGAAGTTTGGAACTGTAGGAGCGGAAGTCCAAACATTGTCCGTAGTTACGGCTGAGCCTAGCTAGTAAATAGAAAGTTCAGGGGGGAAGCAGCGGTGAAGGTCCAGTCCAGTAAGGAGTTTAAGCTGCAGCGTGAAGTGGAATACGGCAAGCCGGAGCAGAACAAGGCGGTACGTGAAATCGTGGCCGGTATCAAACAGGAAGGTGATGCGGCATTGCTCCGGTATACGGAGCGCTTCGACGGCGCGGTGCTGACGCCTGCGCAGCTGCGGGTTACGCAGGAGGAGCTAGAGGCCGCCTATGGCCGGGTAGAGGAGTCCTTCGTAACGGCAATCCGGGCGGCAGCCGTCAATATCCGCGCGTTCCATGCGCGGCAGAAGCGCAATTCCTGGATGGATCTGCAGCCGGACGGCACGATCCTCGGACAGATCATCCGCCCGCTGAAGCGGGTGGGCGTCTATGTTCCCGGCGGCAAGGCAGCGTATCCGTCCTCGGTGCTGATGAACGTTATTCCGGCACAGATCGCCGGCGTGCCGGAGATCGTGATGGTTACACCGCCTTCGACGGGCGGCTTCGAAGGCATCGATCCCTATATTCTCGTTGCCGCCGCTGAAGCGGGCGTAAACGAGATATACCGCGTAGGCGGCGCGCAGGCGATCGCCGCCCTGGCCTTCGGCACGGAATCGATCGTGCCGGTCGATAAGATCTGCGGGCCAGGGAACATCTACGTGGCCCTGGCCAAACGCGAGGTCTACGGCGCTGTCGATATCGACAGCATCGCCGGACCGAGCGAGATCGTCGTGCTCGCCGACGATACCGCCGAGGCCGCCTACGTCGCGGCCGACCTGCTCTCGCAGGCCGAGCACGACGAGATGGCCTCGGCGATCCTTGTGACGCCGTCGCAGCGTCTCGCGGAGGCCGTTGCTGCCGAAGTAGAACGGCAGCTGCAGACGTTGCCGCGCGAAGCTATCGCGCGGGCCTCGGTAGAGAACTACGGGGCGATTATCGTTGTGGAATCGCTCGAAGAGGGCATCTCCATTGTGAACCGGCTGGCGCCGGAGCATCTGGAGATTGTAGTGGCGGACCCGATGGCACTGACCGGCGCGATTGAGAACGCCGGGGCAATCTTCCTGGGTCCGTACAGCTCGGAGCCGGTCGGCGATTACTTCGCCGGACCGAACCATATTATACCGACCAACGGCACAGCAAGGTTCTCCTCGCCTGTGGACGTGGATGATTTCATTAAGAAATCCAGCCTGATCTATTACAGCAAGGAAGCACTGCTGCGGGACGGGGCGGCGATTATGGAGCTCGCCCGGCGCGAGGGGCTGGAAGGCCATGCCCGCGCAATAGAAATCCGGCTGGAGAACGAAGCGAAAGGTGGAGACGGAAATGGAGAACAATAATAATGAAGTGGCGCTGCGCAAGGCCGGACTTAGCCGTACAACCAACGAAACGGACATCGCGTTGACCTTTGCTGTGGACGGCAGCGGAGTTTCCGAGCTGGAGACCGATGTGCCTTTTCTGAATCATATGCTGGATCTATTCACCAAGCATGGACAGTTTGATCTGAGCGTACAGGCGCGGGGCGACATCGATATCGATGACCACCACACGGTTGAGGATATCGGTATCTGTCTGGGACAGGCGCTGCGGGAAGCGCTTGGCGACAAAAAAGGCATCAAGCGTTACGCGAGTGTCTTCGTCCCCATGGATGAGGCACTGGCTCAGGTAGTGATTGATATCAGCAACCGGCCGCATTTTGAATACCGGGCAACGTATCCCTCACAACAGGTAGGCAGCTTCTCTACGGAGCTGGTTCACGAATTCCTCTGGAAATTTGCGCTGGAAGCGAGAATTACGCTGCATGTCATTGTACATTATGGCTCCAACACCCATCACATGATTGAAGCGGTCTTCAAGGCACTGGGACGGGCGCTGGATGAAGCGACACAAGTGGACCCCCGGGTGAAGGGTGTGCCTTCGACGAAGGGAGTGCTGTAGCATGACCGTTGCAATCGTCGATTACGGCATGGGCAACCTGCACAGTGTCAGCAAGGCGGTGGAACGCCTGGGGTATACGAGTCTGGTGACGGCAGATGCCGGTGAGATTCTGGCGGCAGACAGCGTGATCCTGCCGGGTGTCGGTGCATTCGGCGATGCGATGGAGCATCTGCGGGCGAGCGGAATGGATGTTGTAGTTAAGGCTGCAGCTGAAGCGGGACAGCCGCTGCTGGGCATATGCCTCGGTATGCAGCTGCTGTTCAGCAGCAGCGAGGAGCATGGCGAGCATAAGGGGCTGGATCTTCTGCCGGGCTCGGTGGTACGCTTCGCACCCCGTGACGGCTACAAGGTGCCGCATATGGGCTGGAACAAGCTGGGCTTCCTCCAGCCGGCGAGTCCGCTTCTGACCGGCCTTGAAGAAGGGCATGTCTACTTCGTCCATTCCTATCATGTGCTTGCAGGTAGCGACAGCGACCTGCTGGCGGTCACGGATTATGGACATCCGGTAACGGCTGTAGTCGGGCGGAACAATGTGTACGGCATGCAGTTTCACCCGGAGAAAAGCGGTGAGCTTGGCATCAAGCTGCTGGGGAATTTCCTGCGGCTTCGAAGAGAGCAGGCGTGAAGCCTGAATAACTATATTGCAAATTGTAATGAAAGCGGGGAGCGCTACATGTCTTCTTTTATCGTATATCCGGCAATTGATATCCGGGACGGCAAATGTGTCCGGTTGCAGCAGGGGGATTACAGCCAGGAAACCATTTATAACGACAGTCCGGTTCAGGTGGCCAAGTCTTGGGAAGAGCAGGGCGGACAGTTTATCCATCTGGTCGATCTGGACGGCGCCAAGGCCGGGCATCCCGTTAATGATGCTATCATCGGGGCCATTGCCAAGAATGCCAATGTTCCGGTTCAGGTCGGCGGCGGTCTCCGCACGCTTAAGGATGTGGAGAAGCTGCTGGGTCTTGGCATCAGCCGGGTCATTATTGGAACGGCGGCGATCAATGATTATGCTTTTACAGAGGCGGTTCTCGCGAAGTATGGCGATAAGGTAGCGATCGGTATTGACGCCCGTAACGGCTATGTGGCTACGCATGGGTGGCTGAATACCTCCGAGGTGCGCGCCGAGGATCTGGCCAAGGAGCTGGCAGCCAAGGGTGCAGAGACCTTCATCTACACAGATATCTCCCGTGACGGGATGATGCAGGGACCGAACGTGGAGGGTATTCTTTCCATGGCCGGAGCGAGCGGCAAAACCGTAATCGCCTCCGGCGGTGTTACCAGCCTGGACGATCTGCTGCGTCTGAGCGTACATAGCGGCAGCGGGATCGGTGGAGCGATTGTCGGCAAGGCGCTCTACACCGGCAATATTGATCTGGCTGAAGCCCTGCAGGCGCTGGGTAAGGCGTAGGGGTTCCGGGCTTAGTAATTACTTTTGTTAGCCTGTGAAGGAGGGATCTTGGATGTTAGCCAAACGGATTATCCCCTGTCTGGATGTGAAGGACGGGCGGGTGGTAAAAGGCGTTAATTTCGTAAATCTGCGCGATGCCGGAGATCCGGTGGAGCTGGCGGCTTTATATGATAGCGAAGGTGCAGATGAGCTGGTATTTCTGGATATCTCCGCATCGGTGGAAGGCCGGGCGACTATGGTCGAGGTCGTGCGGCAGACTGCCGGGGAGATCGCAATTCCATTCACGGTGGGCGGCGGGATTTCGACACCTGAGGACATGAAGCGGATTCTGCGAGCCGGTGCAGACAAGATCGGCATTAATACGGCAGCTGTCAATAATCCGCAGCTGATTCTTGAAGGCGCCCGTCACTTCGGCTCCCAGTGCATTGTGGTGGCGATGGATGCCAAATATAATGAGGCTTGGGGCGAGTGGGAAGTGTACACTCACGGTGGACGTACGCCTACCGGTATCCGGGCGCTTACCTGGGCCAAGGAAGCTGAGCGGCTGGGAGCGGGCGAAATCCTGCTTACGAGCATGGACGCCGACGGCACGAAGGACGGCTTCGATCTGAAGCTGACGGCAGCAGTCTGCGATCTGCTGAGCATTCCTGTAATTGCTTCCGGCGGTGCGGGAAGAATTGATCATTTCTATGATGTATTTACCGCAGGCAAGGCAGATGCCGGACTTGCGGCAACTATTTTTCACTATAAAGAGATTGCCATCCATGATTTGAAGGCTGATCTGAAGCAAAGAGGGGTAGAGATCCGATGAGCGAGGACAAGAAAGACATAGCGCAGATCCAGCAGGAGGCATTGTCAGGCATCCGCTGGAATGAAGCCGGCCTGCTGCCGGCAGTGGTGCAGGATGCCCGTACCCTGGAAGTATTAATGTTCGCCTATATGAATCCGGAGTCACTACGGCTGTCACTCGAGAGCGGCCAGACCTGGTTCTGGAGCCGTTCGCGTAGTGAGCTCTGGCATAAGGGCAGAACCTCCGGCAATACCCAGGCCATCACCTCCATCCATTACGATTGTGACAGCGACACCTTACTGGTAAAAGTAGTGCCGCAAGGACCAGCCTGCCATACGGGTGAGAACAGCTGCTTCTTCCGCGAGATTCCCCTCAATTCACCGGCAACAGCTGAAGCAGCTGGAGGTACAGTTAACTCCGCAGCAGCAGGCCATGACCGCTTTGCTGTACTGGGTGAGCTGGAGCGCGTAATTGCCGAGCGGGAAGTGAACCGTCCGGAAGGGGCGTATACTACTTATCTGTTCGACAAAGGCGTCGACAAGATTCTCAAGAAGGTCGGCGAAGAAGCCTCCGAAACCATTATCGCCGCCAAAAACAAAGATAATGCCGAGCTTCGCCTTGAAGTCAGCGATCTGATCTATCACTTGCTGGTTCTGCTGCAGGAACGGAAGCTTCCGCTGAATGAGATTCTGGAAGAGCTGAGTGCCCGCCATGAACGGCCTCGCCGGGACTAGGAGGAAGGTTCAGCATGCGTATTGATTATCATACCCACCATGAGCGCTGCGGCCATGCCGTAGGGAAGCTTGAAGAGTATGTGCAGCGCGGCATAGCGCTCGGGCTGCAGCAGCTTGGACTGTCCGATCATCTGCCGCTTATCCATGTAGATCCGGAGCACTATTATCCCGAGATGGCTATGCCGCTTGCGGAGCTTCCGCGTTATGTAGAGGAATGTCTTACGCTGAAGGAGCGCTACCGCGGAACGATTGAGCTGCGGGTGGGGCTTGAAGCAGATTATATCGAGGGATATGAAGAGCAGATCCGCGAGCTTTTAGCACCCTATCCGTGGGACTATCTGATCGGGTCGGTGCATTTTCTCGGGGAATGGGATATTACGGACCACCGGCAGACCCATGGCTGGGAAGGCCAGGACGTGATGAGTGTCTATCGCCGATATTATGATGCAGTGCAGAAGTCGGCGTTATCGGGATTATATGATATTATAGGACATATGGATGTCATCAAAAGGTTCGGTTACGGGCCGCAGACTCCGGAAGGAAGAGCCGAGGCCAGGGCACTTGAGCTGGAGACGCTCAAGGTTATATCCGGCAGCGGAATCGCGATGGAGCTGAATGCTTCGGGACTCACTAAGCCCTGTGCCGAGATGTTCCCGGCTGAGCATGTGCTTCAGCAGGCGTATGCCCTGGGCATTCCGCTCACCGTGGGCTCAGACGCCCATGACCCTCTGAAGCTGGGAGACGGCTTGCAGGAGGCGCGGGAAATGCTGTGGCGCACGGGCTTCCGTGAACTGGCTGTGTTCGAAGGACGCCGCCGCACATCCGTCCCGTTTGAAGTTTAAATTATAATCCCAGGAGGGTACTATGCATCATCAATTACGTATTTTTTCCGGTTCGTCGAATCCGAAGCTGGCCGCTGATATTGCGGAGCGCCTTGGCGCACCGCTGGGCCTGATTAAGCTGACACGTTTCAAGAGCGGCGAGATTTATGTGCATTATGAAGAGAGCATCCGGAACTGCGACGTATTTTTGGTGCAATCCCTGGCTCATCCGATTAACGAGCTGTTTGTAGAACTGCTGGTCATGATCGACGCTGCCAAACGCGCATCGGCAAGAACAGTGAATATTATCGTTCCTTATTACGGGTATGCCCGGCAGGAGCGCAAATCTGCGCCGCGTGAGCCGATCTCGGCCAAAATGGTTGCCGATGTGCTGACCACTGCAGGAGCTACCCGCGTGATAACTATTGACCTGCATGCAGCGGCTATCCAGGGATTCTTCAACATTCCGGTGGATCATCTGACTGCGCTTGATCTGATCAGCGGCTATTTGAAGATCAAAGGCCTCTCCGATCTGGTAGTCGTATCACCCGACGCGGGCCGCGCCTCCATGGCTGAGAAGCTGGCCAGCCGGCTGGACTCTCCGTTTGCCATCATGATCAAGAAACGTCCGGCCCATAACGAATCGGTAATTACCCATGTCATCGGAGATGTTGAGGGGAGAACGCCGATTATTATTGAGGATCTTATTGATACGGGGACCACGATCGTCAATGTGGTAGAAGGGCTGAAGGAGCGCGGGGCCCGGAACAGCATCGTCTGTGCCACGCACGGGCTGTTCTCCGGAGATGCGCTGGAGCGGATGGATCATCCCAATATCGACGAAATTGTCGTCACGGATTCTATTGCGCTGCCGGATGAGCATTCCAGCAGATTCTCGGTGCTCTCTGTTGCACCTATGCTGGCAGAGGCCACACGTATTATCATCGAAGGCGGTTCCATAGACAAGCTATTTAGAGACGCGGGGATATAGTCCCTGCGTTTCTTTTTTACAGTTATGCTGCAGCAGCAACTTTTCAAGCTTTTACCTCCCCTTAACTCTCCTCCCAGGTTGAGAATCTCACTACCACATGTGGTATACTGTGTGAAGAAGACAGCCAAGTCCATAAATGGAAACGAAAAGAACACTTAAGACAGGGAGTATGGGTATATATTTGATGCCGCTCTCCTATTTTTCGTTAGGCTAGGGAAGCTTACAAAGGGAGGTGCCTTGCTTCCATGATTGAGAAAACTTCAGAGAATGATACGGACAGCGGTAATGTGATTCCGGTCACTCTGGATGCCAATTTTTTCTTTGAAAGAGCCGTACGGTCGCTTGACCGCTTTCAATATGATAAGGCATTAAAGAATTTTCGCAAAGCTGTTGAATATGAGCCGGATAATCCGGTGAATCATTGCAACATGGCGGGTATATTATCTGAGATGGGTAATTACACAGCATCTAATGAGATTCTGACCCATGTACTGGAGAAGATTGATCCCGCAATGACCGAATGTCATTTCTATATGGCTAATAATTACGCCAATATGGAAAGCTTTGAAGAGGCGGAGCGTTCACTGGTCACGTATCTGGAGGAGGATGCCAGCGGCGAGTTCATGGCCGAATCCGAAGAGCTGATGGAGCTGCTGCAATATGAGCTGAATCGTCCTGCTCCGCTTGTGCGGATCCGCAGCCGTGAGGGTGTGGTCGAGCATGACCGGGCCCGCAGTCTGCTGGAGGAGGGCAAGTTTCCCCAGGCTGTAGAGCTGCTGGAAGAGATCATTGCGACCTCGCCGGACTTTCTGGCTGCGCACAATAACCTGGCCCTTGCTTATTTCTATATGGGCCGGTTTGCCAAAGCGAAGGAATGCCTGAACGAGGTGCTGAAGCAGGACCCCGGTAATCTTCATGCCCTCTGCAATATGGCGATCTTCCTGCAGTATGCAGGTGACAAGGAGCAGCTGGATTCTCTGCTGGGCATGCTTGAAGCCACTGTGCCTTTTCATCAGGAGCATGTATTCAAAATGGCCACAACGATGGGCATCCTGGGCAGACATACCGCAGCGTACAGCCATTTCCGTCGTCTGCTGAAGGATGAAGAGGTCGCCGGAGACGCCGGCCTGTATCATTACTGCGCAGCAGCGGCCAGCAACAGCGGCCTCTACACTGAAGCGCTGCGCTGCTGGAGACAGGCTGCGAAGCTGGACCCTGAGTCGGCCGTGCCGGCATTCTTCCTGTCTCAGCTCCAGCAAGCCCGGGGAGAAGACAAATCCATGCCTGCTGTCAGCTATAACTACCAATTGCCTTTCCAGGAGCAGCTTAAGCAGTGGAAGGGGAATACAGGCAAGTTCACCGAAGAAGTGCGGAACAATCCGCTGCTGCGCGCCTCGTTCTTCTGGGCGCTGCGCTACGGCGATTCCTCCACGAAGCTGCAGGTGACCGAAGCCCTGCGCTGGATTGAGGATGAGGAGATGTCCGAGGTACTGCGCGGAGTTCTGGAGCATCAGCCGCTCCAGGAGGACCGGCTGCAGGAGGCGGCGCTGTTCAGCCTGCAGCGGCTGATTGGAGAGAATATGGAAGAAGCTGCAGTTCCTGAGGAAGAGCCGGTGCAAGCGGCTTCCAGCCCCAAGGGCCCGGCTGAATGGAAGGAAGACTGGCAGCGGATTATCGATCATACGGTGGCCATGATGGACCGGAGATATGATGCTGCGCAGAAGAAGGATGCAGAGTTTATCTGGAAGCAGTTCATCGGCAGCCTGTATCCGGATGTACCGTTATTCCGCAATGACGGCGGCTGGTGTGCGGCACTGGAGTATCTGACTGCCAGGCTGCACGGTAGTCCGGTCACTTTCCGCGAGGCGGCACAGCGTTACGGCGTCTCGGTCTCCATGGTAAGCCGTTATGCACGGCGGATCGACAGTGAATGCGATACCCAGGGCATGCTGCCGGGAACGGACGGCTTGTCGCCGTCCACCAACAATATTTGAACCCTTTTTTCAAATATAAGGATCTATATGTTTCTCACGATAACTTATCCTTATATTTCTCGCTGAAACGGTACCGTCCTAATAAAAGGACGATAAAGCCGTTTCCACTTGTAAATACAAACCTACTTGTAAGGAGGCAATGTAATGTACAAAACGATTGTAATCGGAACAGGCCCGGCCGGGCTGACTGCCGCGATTTATCTGGCGCGTGCGAACCTGAGCCCGCTCGTAATTGAAGGCTTGCAGCCGGGAGGACAGCTGACAACGACGACAGAAGTGGAGAACTTTCCAGGCTTCCCTGAAGGGATTCTGGGTCCTGATCTGATGGACAACATGCGTAAGCAGGCCGAACGCTTCGGCGCTGAATTCAAGAATGGCTGGGTGGAGTCGGTTGACTTCTCACAGCGTCCGTTCAAGGTGACTGTAGACGGAATGGGTGTACTGGAAGCGGAGTCGGTCATTATTTCGACCGGCGCCTCCGCCAGATACCTGGGTATCCCGGGTGAGCAGGAGAATGTAGGACGCGGGGTCAGCACCTGTGCGACCTGTGACGGATTCTTTTTCCGTAACAAAAAGATTGTCGTGGTCGGCGGCGGCGATTCCGCGATGGAGGAAGCCAGCTTCCTGACCCGCTTTGCTTCCAGCGTAACGCTGGTTCACCGCCGTCCGGAGCTGCGTGCTTCGAAGATCATGCAGGACCGCGCACGCGACAACAGCAAGGTGTCATGGGCACTGAACCGCACGCCGCTTGAGGTAACCGTCGGCGATACCGGAGTTAAGGGCATCACCGTCCTTAACAATGAGACGGGACTTACCGAGCTGGTGGAAGCGGATGGTGTATTTGTCGCTATCGGACATACACCGAATACCGCTTTCTTAGGCGGGCAGATTAACACCGATGCGAATGGCTATATAGTGGTTAACCCGGGCACCACAGAGACGAATATTCCCGGCGTATTCGCTTGCGGCGACGTGCAGGATACGCGTTACCGCCAAGCTATATCGGCAGCCGGAACCGGCTGTATGGCCGCCATGGATGCCGAGAAGTTCCTGGAAGGCACGATGGTGCATGACTGGAGCGAATCGCTCGATAAATAACCGGAGAAGGTTCTTGTTATTTACGGGTTTACAAAAAAAACCTATACCAGTAGAATGTATTTAATTAGATAAGATACCCACTAGGGGAGCCTGAATAGGCTGAGACGGGAAAAGTGAATTTCCGGACCCTTGAACCTGATCTGGATCATACCAGCGTAGGAAAGTGGAGTCGGACCTTTTTTTGAATACAGTCTTATTGGGCTGTTCCTTTGATAAAGCCGCTCCAGGTGGAGCGGCTTTTTGACTTGCAAGAATTCATATGCCTTGTGCTATACATGATTCTTCGGCTTAGTCTGCTGCGTGAAATCTTATCTGATTGGCTCATAGAGCGAAGAGGAGGAGATTAGAATGCCAGAAATGATGAAGAACGAAGAGGTGGACCTTTCCCGATTTCCTGCAAGCCGCAAAGTGTATGTAGAGGGCTCGCGCCCGGATATTCAGGTTCCGATGCGGGAGATCAGCCTCAGCAGAACTGAGGGCGTTGCCGGGGAAGAGGAGAACGAACCGCTGCGTGTCTATGACACCAGCGGAATTTACACCGATGCTGCGCAAGAGGCTGACATTCGGAGGGGGCTGCCGCCGCACCGTTTATGCTGGATTGCGGAGCGTGGCGATTCGGAGGAATACACCGGAAGAGCTGTGCAGCCGGAGGATAATGGAATCCGCAGGGGCGGGCCGCCCGCAGAGGCTTATCCAGGGCTGCAGCGGAGTCCCCTGCGGGCACATGCGGGCCGCAATGTTACCCAGCTGCATTATGCGCGGCAAGGGATCATTACATCGGAAATGGAGTATATCGCGATCCGCGAGAATACCCGGCCGGAATTCGTAAGGGATGAGGTAGCCGCCGGACGGGCCATTATTCCGGCCAACATCAATCATCCCGAGAGCGAGCCGATGATTATTGGCCGTAACTTCCTGGTTAAGATCAATGCGAACATCGGAAATTCTGCGGTGTCTTCTTCTATTGAAGAGGAAGTGGAGAAGATGCGGTGGGCGACCCGCTGGGGGGCCGACACCATCATGGACCTCTCCACCGGCTCCAAGATTCATACCACCCGTGAATGGATTACACGCAATTCTCCTGTGCCTGTCGGCACGGTGCCCTTATACCAGGCGCTCGAAAAGGTGAACGGCATAGCCGAGGATTTAACCTGGGAGCTCTATCGCGACACGCTGATTGAGCAGGCGGAGCAGGGGGTCGATTACTTCACCATTCATGCCGGGGTGCTACAGCGCTATATTCCGCTGACTGCCGGAAGAATGACGGGAATCGTATCACGGGGCGGCTCGATTATGGCCGCTTGGTGCCTTGCCCATCAGCAGGAGAACTTTCTGTACACACACTTCGAAGCTATATGTGAGATTATGAAGACGTATGATGTGGCCTTCTCTCTGGGGGACGGACTTCGTCCGGGTTCTATTGCAGATGCCAATGACGAAGCTCAATTCGCTGAGCTGGAGACGCTGGGAGAGCTGACAGCGCTGGCCTGGAAGCACGATGTTCAGGTAATGGTTGAGGGTCCGGGGCATGTGCCGATGCACAAGATTAAGGAGAATATGGACAAGCAGCTCGAGATTTGCCGGGAAGCCCCTTTTTACACCCTGGGTCCGCTCACTACCGATATTGCACCCGGTTATGATCATATCACTTCAGCCATCGGGGCGGCGATGATCGGCTGGATCGGGACGGCTATGCTGTGTTACGTTACACCCAAGGAGCATTTAGGTCTGCCTAACAAGAATGACGTGCGCGAGGGAGTCATTACCTACAAGATCGCTGCACATGCCGCAGACCTCGCCAAGGGGCATCCGGGTGCACAGGACAGGGATAATGCGCTGTCCAAGGCGCGGTTCGAGTTTCGCTGGCGAGACCAGTTCCATCTCTCTCTGGACCCGGAAAGGGCGCTGGAGTATCATGATGAGACGCTTCCTGCGGAGGGGGCGAAGCAAGCTCATTTCTGCTCTATGTGCGGTCCTAAATTCTGCAGCATGCGGATTTCGCATGATATCCGTAATTCCTACAGATTGAGCAGGTCGCTGTAAAAAAGGCAAGTCTCCTATAGCTATTTCCCTGCTGTCCCATGCTGTAAAAGGCGTGAGGGCAGCTTTTCTTATGCGCGAATAGCACAAGATTCATTCTCCCTATTATGTGAAACCAAGCACAAGCGTTGGCGTAGATAGCAGTATCCAAGTATAGGGAGTGAATCGAATGAGGAACAAAGACTGGCTCAAGGAAAGCGAACGTTTCAATGAAGCGGCTGAATACTATGATAGGTATAGACCCAGTTATCCATTCGCCCTGATTGAGCAGATTGTACAAGAAGCCTCTCTGACTACGGAGTCCAGAATTCTTGAGATCGGTGCCGGGAGCGGTAAAGCCTCCGAATTATTCCTGGACCGCGGGTATGAGCTGCTATGTATTGAACCGGGCCCGCAATTGGCGGAATTGGGAAGACAGAAGCATAGGGATAAAAACGTGCGATTTGTAACCTCCAGATTCGAGCACTGGTCTGGGCCGGAGAAGGATTTCGACCTGATCTTCTCCGCTCAAGCCTTTCATTGGGTGCCGCAGCCGGAAGGTTATAAGAAATGCGGGCGGCTGTTGAAGCCGGGAGGGCGGCTTGCGCTCTTTTGGAATTTTTATCTGCAGGGAGACAGTGAGATGGAGCAAGAGATTGCCAAGGTCTGTGCGGAGTATGAGGTATTCTGGTTTAATAAGCGGGATGTAATTGAACAGAGAGTGGAGCGGACAGTAGCCGAGCTAACCGGCAGCGGAGATTTCAGGGCACCGGATGTCTACCGGTATCCTTGGGACAGCAGGGATGACGCGGATAGCTTCATTAATTTCCTGCGGACCTGCAACGGGTTCATCGGGCTGAAGGAAGCGGAGCAGATTGAATTAAGCGCCAGGTTACATAAGCTGATCGGCCGGAATGGCGGCACCCTGCAAAGGCATTATATATGTACGCTTTTCATAGCCGAAGCCTTGAATTCTGTGAATTCTTAACATACATAGCTGTCCCTATGCTGTAAAAGGCGTATGGGCAGCTTTTTCTTATACTTAGTGACTGCAATCACAATTTACCCCCTTGCCCTATGCTAAGCTGTTGCTGAGAAGAATTCTCAATTGTGAGGTGTGCAAAATCATGGGCAAAGTGTTGAAGCTGAATGAATCTATATTGGAGCTGGTAACCAGGCACCCGGAAGCTGTAGATATTATGGCCGGTCTGGGTTTCCATGATATAACGAAGCCTGGCATGCTGCAGACGGCAGGCAGGTTCATGACATTATCCAAGGGCATGAAATTAAAGAGAATAGAGCTGGAAACCGTTCGGCTGGCCTTTGAGCAGCACGGCTTCGAGATTATTGAATAGAAGGAGAGAATATAATGAGCGAACTGATTAACAACCGTGAAGTAGATGTACCGGAGCAGACGCGCCGCCAGGCTATGCTGAAGGAGATCATCAAGGAGCTGCACGCGGGTAAAAGTGTAGAGGAAGTTAAGGCGCGTTTTGCCGAAGCGGTAGGCGATGTGACTGTAGCTGAGATATCTGCCATGGAGCATTCCCTGATGACCGAAGAGGGCATTCCGGTAGAGGAGGTGCAGCGCTTATGCTCCGTGCATACGGCTATCTTCAAAGGCTCGATCGAGCAGATTCACCGCTCCTCGAAGGCTGAAGAGCAGCCGGGACATCCAGTGCATACCTTCAAGCTGGAGAACCGTGAGATTGAACGGCTGGTTAACTTCCGGCTGGAGCTGCACACAGATAAGTTCAAGAAGAACGCCAGCGAAGAGATTATTTTCAAGCTGCTGGAGGACTTGAGTCTGCTGCTTGATCTCGACAAGCATTACAGCCGCAAGGAGAATCTGCTGTTTCCTTACTTAGAGAAGTACGGCATTTATGGTCCAACCAAGGTAATGTGGGGCGTGGATGACGGGATCCGCAATATGATTAAGGAAGCCAAGAAAGCACTCAGCGCGTACAACGGGGAGTCTGAGCAGATTGCAGCTTCACTGGAGGAGATCATTAAAGAAGTCAACGAGATGATCTTTAAAGAAGAGAATATCCTGCTGCCGATGGCGCTCGATAAGCTGACTGAAGATGAATGGGTCAAAATCGCCCGCGAAAGCGACGAGATCGGCTTCTGCCTGACCGCGCCGGAGCAGGAATGGATTCCGGAGCGTGCCGCTGAACCGGAAGGTGCCCAGAGTCAGGAAGAAGGAGAAGCCGCATCACCGCAGGGCTTCATCCGCTTCGAAACCGGGCTGCTGTCGCTCCATCAGCTCGAGACGATGATGAATCATCTGCCGGTGGATTTGACCTTCATCGATGAGAACGATGTGGTCCGCTACTTCTCGCATGGCAAGGAACGGATCTTCGCCCGGACCAAGGCGGTTATCGGCCGTACGGTGCAGAACTGTCATCCGCCGCAAAGCGTGCATGTAGTGGAGAAGCTGCTGGCAGATTTCAAGGCAGGCGTTAAGGATGCTGAGGATTTCTGGATTGCCATCAAAGATAAATTCATCTATATCCGCTACTTCGCAGTACGTGATGAGACCGGCCGCTATATGGGAACGCTGGAGTTCACACAGAATATTGCTCCGATCCGTGCCTTAGAGGGGCAAAAGCGTATTTTGTCGGAATAATGGCAGATTTACAGGGACCAGGGCAATAGAAGATTACTTTCGGACTTTCTTGCCTGCCGGGTGAGAAAGTCTTTTTGTTAGGCGGGTTGTCCGCGGATGGAGCATGTCAAAACATCCCATACCGCTTCCTGAAGAACATTGCCCCGGGTGTATCGCCTTTCCTTGACCGCAGGGGAGGCTTCTATTATAGTGGGTACGTAGGATTAACTATTTTAGCATAGAAAAAGGTGGCTTGTAACATGTCTGAAAATATCTACGTTGGCGTGGATTTAGGTGGAACCACGATTAAGGTTGGAATCTGCAATGCCGAGGGAAGCCTGCTGCACACTTACGAAGGTCCAACGGGGACCGCAGACGGCGTCGATGCCGTTATCGATAATATCGAGAAGTATGTGCGCCTGATTGTGGAGGACTCTCCGTATTCCTGGGAACAGCTTGCCGGTGTGGGAGCCGGGCTTGCCGGGTTTACGAATATTCGTGAAGGAATCATCATCCTTGCGCCTAACATAGGATTTAGAGATGTGCCGATCCGTTCCATTCTGGAAGGTCGTTTGAACAAGCCTGTCAAAATAGACAATGACGCCAATGTGGCTGCGCTGGGCGAGGCTTGGAGCGGTGCAGGACGCGGCATTGAAAATTGCGTCTGCTATACGCTGGGTACAGGGGTAGGCGGCGGAATTATTATCAATGGCAAGGTGTATCAGGGCTTTGCCGGTCTGGCCGGAGAGCTTGGCCATATCACAGTAGTTCCCGATCTGGAGGCTATCCAGTGCGGCTGCGGGAACATGGGCTGTTTGGAAACCGTTTCCTCTGCGACTGGCATTATCCGCATGGCGAATGATGCAGTGGCCCGCGGGGACCGCACCACTCTGTCCACGGTGGAGAAGATTGCGGCCAAGGAAGTCTTTGACGCTGCCAAGGCAGGCGATGAAGTCGCTCTGCGTATTGTGAACCGCGCAGCATTCTACCTGGGCAAATCGATGGCTGCGGTGGCTGCGGTACTGAATCCGGAAGTGTTTATCGTAGGCGGCGGCGTATCCAAAGCCGGCGATATCCTGTTTGATGAAGTCCGCCGTGTCTTCGCTAAGCTGACACCTGCGCCTCTGCAGACTGGTGTTACCATCGTGCCTGCGGAGCTTGGCAATGATGCCGGTATTATTGGTGCGGCAGGTCTTTTGCTGCGTTCTTAAGGAGCAGGAATTATTCATATACTAACCTTAGGGAGGGGACGCTCTAATGACCGAATTCGAGCAAATATCGCCCGGTCGTGCCACCCTGATCATTATTACAGGCATGTCGGGAGCAGGCAAGACGATTGCAGTGCAGAGCCTGGAGGATCTCGGCTTCTTCTGCGTCGATAATCTTCCGCCAGTGCTGATCCCGAAGTTCGCCGAACTGATTGAGCAGTCCAAAGGCAAAATCGCCAAAGTGGCGCTCGTGATCGACCTCAGGGGACGGGAATTCTTCACCGCTCTGTCGGAGTCTCTGGCCTATATCAAGGACGAGTCGACCATAGGCTTTGAGATTCTTTTCCTGGATGCAACAGATTCAGTGCTTGTACAACGCTACAAAGAGAGCCGGCGTCACCACCCGCTTGCTCCCAAGGGCATGCCGCTTGACGGTATCCGGATGGAGCGCCAAATGCTGGAGGAGCTCAAGAATTCAGCTACCCTGTGTCTGGATACCAGCAGCATGAAGCCTGCACAGCTCAAAGAAAAAATTGTATCACGGTTCTCCCATCTCGGGAAAAGCACCCTCTCCGTTAACATTACTTCGTTTGGGTTCAAGTATGGTATCCCGATTGATGCTGACCTGGTGTTCGATGTCCGCTTCCTGCCTAATCCGCATTATGTGGATCAGCTGCGGCCCAAGACAGGCCAAGACAACGACGTGTATGACTATGTGATGAAATGGCCTGAAACGCAGACGTTCCTGACCAAGCTGCTTGACATGCTTCAATTTCTTATTCCGCAATACCGCAAGGAAGGCAAATCCCAGATTATTATCGGCATCGGCTGTACAGGCGGCAAACACCGTTCCGTAGCCATTGCGGAATATCTGGGCAAAATGCTGGGGGTAAGCGAGACGGAATCGGTAGCAATCAGCCATCGGGATTCCGAACGTGATCGGCATTGACGAGAGAAGGGATGAGTAGTGACTGAAGAACAAGGGCAGCGTCCGAAGATCGTCGTCATGGGCGGCGGTACCGGGCTGTCTGTTATGCTTCGGGGATTGAAGGAGAAGCCGCTGGATATTACGGCTATCGTAACCGTGGCAGATGACGGGGGGAGCTCCGGGATTCTGCGCAGCGAGCTGCAAATGCCGCCTCCGGGAGATATCCGTAACGTACTGACGGCTATGGCGGATGTAGAGCCTCTGATGGCTCAGATCATGCGCTACCGTTTCAGTACCGGAGAGGGTCTTGCCGGACACAGCCTGGGCAATCTGATTCTGGCAGCGCTGACAGACATCTCCGGTGATTTCGTTACTGCAGTCAGAGAGCTTAGCCGCCTTTTCGCCGTCCGCGGCCGGGTGCTGCCCGCTGCAGGCGAAGCGGTGGTACTGCACGCCGAGATGTCGGATGGTACCCTGATTACCGGCGAATCCAAAATACCGGAGGCCGGCGGTGTAATCAAGCGTGTGTTTCTGGAGCCTGCCGATGTGGAGCCTCTGCCGGAGGCGCTGGAAGCGATCCGGAATGCGGATGCCATTCTGCTCGGTCCGGGCAGTCTGTATACAAGCATTCTGCCGAATCTGCTGGTGCCGAAGCTGGCTGAAGCCGTTGTAGCCTCGGATGCGATCAAAATATTTGTATGCAATGTAATGACCCAGCCCGGTGAAACGGATAATTATACGGTCAGTGATCATCTTCAGGCGGTGTACGACCATATCGGACTGCATCTGTTCGATTATGTAATTGTGAACGATGGAGAGATCCCGGAGCAGGTACAGATCAAATATGCCGAGAAAGGCGCACGTCCGGTGCAGCTTGACCGCGATGTCGTTGACGGCAACGGATATAAGGTAATTGCCGACAAACTGGTATTATTTAAAACCTATTTGCGGCATGATACAGATAAGCTTAGCCACCATATTTTCCAGCTGGTTCAGGATTGGATTGACAGAAAGAGTTAACATGAAAGAGGTGAGCCCCTTGTCTTTTGCGGCCCTTACCAAAAAAGAGCTGACGATGGTCGAGAGCCAGCCCTGCTGTGAGAAAGCGGAAATGTCAGCGCTGATCCGGATGAATGGTTCGGTGCAGCTTTCGAGCAAAAAGGTTGTTCTCGACATTTCGACGGAGAACGCCGCGATTGCAAGGCGGGTATATTCTTTACTTAAGAAATATTACCAGGTCCATATCGAGCTGCTCGTGCGTAAAAAAATGCGTTTGAAGAAGAATAACGTCTATATCGTAAGAATCCCAAACCGGGTTCAGGAGATCCTGAAGGATCTGCGGATTGTCTCGGAAGGCTTCATCTTCACCGATGGGATCGATGATGAAATCGTCGGCAAGAACTGCTGCAAGCGTGCTTACTTGCGCGGGGCCTTCATGGCTGGCGGTTCGGTGAATAATCCGGAGGGTTCCTCGTACCACCTGGAAATTGCTTCGATGTATGAGGAGCACTGCAAGGCGCTCGTGGAGCTGGCTGGTGAATTCCACCTGAATGCCCGCTGCATAGAACGCAAGAAAGGCTTCATCCTATACATCAAGGAAGGCGAGAAGATTATTGAATTCTTAAGTTTGATCGGAGCCCATCAGGCACTGTTCAAATTCGAGGATGTACGGATCATGCGCGATATGCGCAACTCCGTTAACCGGATCGTCAACTGCGAAACGGCCAATCTTAACAAAACGATCAGCGCCGCGGTACGCCAGATTGAGAATATCAAGCTGCTGCAGCGTGAGGTGGGACTGGAAAGCTTGCCGGATAAGCTGCGCGAGGTTGCGGAAATCAGACTTGCACACCCGGATATCAACCTGAAGGAAGTTGGCGATATGCTGGGCGGCACCGTCAGTAAATCAGGCGTAAACCACCGTTTGCGCAAAATTGATGAGCTGGCTGACAAGGTGCGGGGCAGTTGATTATTTTTTTTCTAGTGCGGTAGAGGTTATAATGATATAATATTATAAAATTAATGTGAAATTTTTGGGCAGATCTCAAATAGGGGGTAAGCGTTTCATGACAAAGCACCCGGTAGTTGTTCGGTTGAAGACGGGGCTCCATGCTCGGCCGGCAGCATTGTTTGTGCAAGAAGCTAATAAGTTTTCGTCGGAGATTTTCGTGGAAAAAGACGATAAAAAAGTTAACGCCAAAAGTATCATGGGCATTATGAGCCTTGCAATCAGTTCCGGTACGGAGATTTATATCAGCGCAGATGGCGCAGATGCGGAACAAGCTGTAACCGCTTTGACAAGTCTTGTCAGTAAGGAAGAACTCGAGAATCAATAAATGGTACAACGTCTTACCGAAAGCCCTTAGGGGCTTTTTTTCATATTATTGATGTATAAGGGGAGATACACAGATGCAAATCCAAGGCAGTGAGGTAACATTAGTGGAGCCTACAGAAGCTCTCAGGGAGCCCTATCTGGCATTTTATGAAGAGTGGAAGGCCAGCGGAGAATCATTCGTTCCCTGGGTAGTCGAGATCGATCCTGCTGACTTTTCCGGTATGCTTCAATCTCTGCGTGAGCATGCCGGCGGTGTGAATATCAAAGACGGATGGGTGAGCAGTTCAACCTTCTGGCTGGTGACAACGGATCAGCGGGTGGTGGGTGCCGTGAACATCAGACACCGGCTGACGGAAACGTTACTCCGTACAGGCGGGCATATCGGCTATGGCGTGGTCCCTTCGGAGCGCAGACAGGGGTATGCCAGTGAACTTCTGAGGCAGGCTCTCCTGAAGGCGGGGGAACTGGGTATAGAGAAGGCACTCGTGGTCTGCGACGCCGTCAATACAGCTTCGGAACGGACGATCCGCAAGAATGGCGGAATAGAGGATAGCGAATATATCGAGGAGGACGGGAATGTCATCCGGCGTTTTTGGATAGAGACGGAATAAATTATCAAATATCGTACATACGGTATGCAACTTTTGCCATGCTGGTCCGTCTAGAGGGTACCAACACTTAAAGAAGCGAAAGGGGATGGCAGGCATGATGAAATTTGGCAAATCAATCGGAGCAGTGCTGCTGGCAGGAAGCTTGATTATAGGAGGAATGGGGCTGAGCGGGGTGCTAAAAGGTCCTGAAAAGGCTTACGCTGCCGACGAGGTGCAGAAGAATATTGTGAGCGTGGTGGGCAAGGGTGAACTTGCGATCAAACCGGATATCGTTTATCTTTCGATTGGGGTAAGTACCACTGCTGATACTGCGCAAGAAGCGCAGAAGGGTACCGCAGCAAAGATTGCGAAGCTGACTGCATTATTCAAGACAACCTGGGGAATTGCCGACAAGGATATTCAGAGTACCCAGTTCTATGTACAGCCTAATTACGTCTATAGCGAAAAGGAAGGCCAGCAGGTTAAAGGCTATAATGCCCAGCATACGCTGAAGATTTCCTACCGTGATCTGACTAAGGTCGGACAATTGCTGGATGCAGCATCTACGGCAGGCGCGAACAATATCGGCAATGCAACCTTTGCGATCGAAGATCCATCAGCCTTTGAAGCACAGGTCATCGAAAAAGCAATGCTGAACGCAGATGTAAAAGCGGCAGCGATTGCTAAAGCGGCGAAACGCGGACTCGGCCAGGTGGTAACGGTCATTCAGAACGACGACGGGAATAACCCGGTTGTCTTCGTTGAACAGAACGCCATGTCCAAAGCAGCGAATGATTCAGCTGCCGGAAGCTCCGTAGAACCCGGAGAAGTTAAAGTAACCACTCAGCTGAGTGTGACTTATGAATTGAAATAAAGTGACCGCGAAGAGGCGCTTGCTCTGCTGTTTATGGCAGGGCGGGCGCCTTTTTTAGAAGAAATTTTCGTTGAAATCTCTCAAATTGTTTAAATAAATGTAATAAGGTTGATAGAAAGACTCTTCAATCCTTAAGAAACTGTAAAGCGCATTGTAACATCCGCCGATCTTCTTATCCCTATAATAGGAAGAGTGAAGCTGAGGGAACACATCACGTAACTATCATCGTACCAGCGGAAGGGGAAGAACAACAATGAATTATACTTCGAAGAAATACGCCCGTAAATGGGGCGCAGGAATGATTGCAGCGGGAATGCTAATCGGTGGAGGTGTACTCCCGGTAGGCATTACCCAGGCTGCTCCAGCGGCTGCTCAGGTGAAGGCTGCCTCCTCCCCGGTCGTGCTGAAGGTAAACGGTAAGATTACAGCGCAGACAGGGCTTTTCCAAGACGGAAAGGTATGGATTCCGGTAACGTTTATGCGCGATGCGCTGGGGATGCCGCTATCTTATGATAAAGCTGAGAAGACGTATACCATCGGTACAGGTACTACACAAACTAAACTGACGGTTACTGAATACTATACTACGATTAAAGTGAACAATTATTTTATCGGCGAATATGAAGTGAAGAATATGGATAATCGCTTCTATATTTCGTTTGACCTGCTCAGCGATTACTTAGGCTACAAGGGTGACTGGAGTGCCGCTACGGGACGGCTCAATGTGATGAAGAAAACGCAAAATGCGGTAACTATAAAGACTGAGAGCTATGTTAAGGACCATAAAGATGCACCGGTAAAGCTGGATTATCCACAGGTCAGCGGTCTTGCAAGTAGCGAGGCTGAGAAGGCAATCAATGATACAATCAAACAGACGATTCAGAAATACGCGGCTTACGCCGAAGATCAAATCTCCCTTAAATCCGAGGACGATCGTCCGTATGAATTCGAAGGCGGTTATGTGGTCACTTATAATCAGGACGGCGTGCTCAGTCTGATCACGAATCAATACGGGTACACCGGCGGCGCACATGGATCGACTATCCGCAATGCCTTTACCTTCTCACTTAAAGACGGCAAACGCCTGCTGCTGGGGGATTTGTTCAAGGCTAATCCTAACTACAAGAAACAGCTGAATGCCAAGGTATCTACTGAAATCAAAGCAAACGGAGGTTATCTGGGAGGATTCACAGGCCTGAATACAGAGAAATACTTCTATCTGAAAGAGGGCAAAGCCGTGCTCTTCTTCCAGCAATATGAGTATACTGCATACGCTACAGGCTTCCCGGAGGTAATCTTCAGCTTCAAAGAGCTGCTTCCCGATGGAGGCAGTCCGTTCGCGGCACTGAAATAACGAATAAGACTCACAGTTCCAGTCAGTTCCGATAGCTTCATCTATCCTGCCCTTGCGTTTCCTCCGGGAGACATAAGGGCAGAATTTTTTTGCAGGCCTATTAAGGCCGCCCTGCCGTTACCACATCCCCCGGGCAGTCATAAGCTAAAGAAAGCAAGCAGCTTATAGCGGGGAGGGAAGGATATGGTCTATCAATATACGGCCATTGGTGATTCATTAACGACAGGATTCGGGGCTCTGCCCGGGAACGGATTTGTTCCCGTCTACCGCCGGATGGCGGAAGGGCGGCTGCAGACTCCGGTGGCTTCAGCGAATCTTGGAGTGAACGGTCTGACAACAGCGGGGCTGGAGCAGCGTCTCAAGACAGATGGCGGCTTTCGTTCTGCGGTTAAGGATGCGGAGATCATCACCGTCTCTATTGGCGGCAATGATCTGATTAAGGCTGCCAAAGCCGCTGCGGGGAGGCCAGGTGAGCTGAATGGATATCTGCAAAAAGCGCTCCGGGAATGCAAACGGAATTTCAGTGATATTATGAGTACTCTGGCACAGCTGAAGGCGGGTACGCGAAGTCCTTACATTATCCGGATTGTAGGTCTCTATAATCCGTATCCTCAGGTGGATGCGGCTACAGATTGGGTGCGGCAGTTCAACCGCTATGCTGCCGGCTACAGCAGTTATGCCGTAGGATTTGCTTCCATTTATCATGAATTTGCCGGAAATGAGCGGGGGCTGCTGTTCCTGGATCATATCCATCCGAACGGCAGAGGCTACCGGGTGATCGCCGGCAAGCTGGATGCCCTGGGATATGGAAACTTGAGGTGAGTCATCAGTATATATGCCAAATAAAGAGGCTGCCGCAGACCTGTAGGTCCGTGGCAGCCTCTTTATTTGTTGGTGAAGTATAGAAATTAAACGCCAGCCGGCAAGGTCTTCTCAATGACTTTATCGACAATGCCATATTCAGCTGCATCGGCAGCACTCATGAAGTAGTCGCGGTCGGTATCCTTCTCGATCTTCTCGATCGGCTGGCCCGTACGTTCGGACAGGATACGGTTCAGCTTCTCGCGCAGCTTGATGATGCGGCGGGCGCGGATTTCGATATCCGAAGCCTGACCCTGGGCACCGCCGAGCGGCTGGTGAATCATAATTTCGCTGTTCGGCAAGGCAAAGCGTTTGCCCTTGGCGCCGGCGTTCAGCAGGAAGGCTCCCATGGAAGCGGCCATCCCTACACAGATGGTGGATACATCCGGTTTAATGTACTGCATTGTATCAAATATAGCCATACCCGCTGTAATGGAACCGCCAGGGCTGTTTACATACAGGTGAATATCCTTATCCGGATCCTCGGCAGCCAGGAAGAGCATTTGTGCGATGATGGAATTGGCTACCACGTCATTAACCTCCGTTCCAAGGAAAATGATGCGGTCCTTCAGCAGGCGGGAATAGATGTCATAAGCGCGCTCACCGCGGTTGCTCTGTTCTACTACCATAGGAATATAACTCACGTGGAAAACCTCCTTGAAATTGGTGCTTCGAATGTGTTCATTTTTTACTGTTACCGTATTAACCACATGATAAACAAATTCAAACAAAAAGTCAAAGAAAGTCAAACTTAGATTCAAAAAAAAGAGCCATCATGCGGCTCTTTGGTTAAATATAATATAAGCATTGCTAAATTATGTACAAAAGTGAAAATAATGGCGCGCCCGCCAAGAATCGAACTTGGATCTCAGGCTTCGGAGGCCTACGTCATATCCATTGGACCACGGGCGCAACAGAAATTATTATAATACACTTATCGAATAAAAGCAACGTGTAAAACCCGTCGTGCAAAAAAATAGTTTTTCCGGCTCCCAGGCAGATGATAGCTTCCCACCTGACAGTCAGGTGCTGGAGGTTTTCAGGCATGCAATTAAGGGCGTGGTTACCTCTCACAGACCGGCAGATGTATAAGATGAAACCGGTCTGAGAATTATAGTCTCGGAACACTTGCACTCCGCGTCAGTTTTGGGTAGAATATGGGTGGGACTTAAAAAGTTAACCCGGGACATTTTGAGACCACGAACAAGGGAAAAGAGAAAGACGAAGTTGCAGGAGTGAAAGCATGCGTAATTTATTGGAAATCCAAAAGCAGCTTCTGCCTGATCTCATGGAAACCCTTAAGAGACGGTATACGATTCTACATCAGATCATGCTGTCCGATATTATTGGGCGCAGAACGCTTGCCGCCTCGCTTGATATGACCGAGCGGGTGCTGCGCGCCGAGACGGATCTTCTGAAATCGCAAGGGCTCATTGAGATCGAGAGCGTCGGCATGCGCATTAGCGAAGCCGGGCGCAGACTGCTTGACCTGCTGGAGCCGATCGCCAAGAGCCTCTTCGGCCTGGATGATCTGGAAGAGAAAATTCGTACTACGTACGGTCTCAGTAAAGTAGTTGTTGTACCTGGCGACTGCGAGACCTCACTGTTCACCAAACGTGAACTGGGGCGTGCAGGTTCGAAGGCACTGCTCAGTGTACTGCGCAGTGACGACACGATTGCCGTCACAGGCGGATCGACCCTGGCCGAAATGGCCGATCAGTTGACCCCGCCGCTATCCCTTTCCTATAAGAACGCCTGGGTAGTTCCGGCGCGCGGAGGACTGGGAGAGAGCATGGAGATCCAAGCCAACACCATTGCTTCGACCATGGCCAAACGGATTGGTGCCAATTACCGTCTGCTGCATGTGCCTGATCTGCTCAGCGGTGATGCCTATCAGTCGCTCGCACTGGACTCCAATATTGGAGAGATTGTGCAGATTATCCGCAGATCGCGTATTATTGTGCATGGAATTGGCGATGCCATTGAAATGACTCACCGCCGCAAGCTGGACCCCGGTACAATCTCAGAGATTCAGGACGAGGGTGCGGTAGCCGAATCGTTCGGATATTATTTCAATGAGAATGGCGAAGTGGTTCATACCATGCTGACCATGGGGCTGCGCCTGGAAGACATTATCCGTACAGAAGTCGTCATCGGTATTGCCGGCGGCAAACGCAAGGCTAAGGCCATTCATGCGATGCTGCGGTTCGGCCAAGAGGATATTCTCGTAACAGACGAGGCGGCTGCTGTCGAAATCGGCAGAGAAATCGACAAACAGTTGCAGCAAGTCCTATAGATTCCATTTTATGGGGCGCGCGCGAAGGTATTATGCATTATACTTAACCTTGTTGTCTTGACGAGCCTCACGGCTTGTCTTGAATAAATAAAACGAAATCTAGGAGGAACTATTCAATGAGTGTGAAAGTTGGTATTAACGGTTTTGGACGTATTGGACGCCTTGCATTCCGCCGTATTCAAAATGTAGAAGGTATCGAAGTGGTAGCAATCAATGACTTGACTGACGCTAAGATGCTTGCTCATTTGCTTAAATATGATACAACTCAAGGTAAATTCCAAGGCGATGTTGAAGTTCACGACGGCTTCTTCAAAGTTAACGGTAAAGATGTTAAGGTTCTGGCGAACCGCAACCCTGAAGAACTTCCTTGGGGAGAGCTTGGCGTTGATATCGTTCTGGAATGCACAGGTTTCTTCACAACTAAAGAAGCAGCTGAAAAGCACCTGAAAGGCGGAGCTAAGAAAGTAGTTATTTCCGCTCCAGCTACAGGCGACATGAAGACTGTTGTTTACAACGTTAACGATGACATCCTTGACGGTAGCGAAACAGTAATCTCCGGCGCATCTTGCACAACGAACTGTCTGGCTCCTATGGCCAAAGTTCTGAACGACAAATTCGGTATCATCGAAGGCTTGATGACTACTATCCATGCTTACACAGGTGACCAGAATACACTTGATGCTCCACACGCTAAAGGTGACTTCAGACGTGCCCGCGCTGCTGCTGAGAACATCATCCCTAACACTACCGGTGCTGCTAAAGCAATCGGCCTGGTAATTCCAGAACTTAAAGGCAAACTTGACGGTGCAGCACAACGTGTGCCTGTAGCTACTGGTTCCCTGACTGAGCTGGTTACTGTTCTGGATAAGAGCGTAACTGTTGAAGAAATCAATGCAGCTATGAAAGAAGCTTCCGATCCAGAAACTTACGGCTACACTGAAGATGAAATCGTATCTTCCGACATCAAGGGTATGACTTTCGGTTCCCTGTTCGATGCTACACAAACTAAAGTTCTGACTGTTGGCGACAAACAACTGGTTAAAACCGTTGCTTGGTATGACAATGAAATGTCCTACACTGCACAGCTCGTTCGTACTTTGGAAAAATTCGCTAAACTTGCTCAATAATACCGATTTTATATAGGCAGTACAATAGAGCGGAAACAATGAAAGTCTGTTTCCGCTCTTTCTAAATGAAATGGATTCGTGAATGAACCAATTTTGGGTGTGGAGGAAATGTTAATCATGAACAAAAAAAGTGTCCGTGATGTAGAAGTAAAAGGCAAACGCGTATTCGTGCGTGTAGATTTCAACGTGCCAGTGGAAGACGGTAAGATCACTGATGATACCCGTATCCGCGAAACCCTTCCAACAATTAAATACCTGATTGAGAACGGTGCAAAGGTCATTCTGGCCAGCCATATGGGCCGTCCTAAAGGTGAATTCGTCGATTCCATGCGGTTGACTTCCGCAGCTGTCCGTCTGTCCGAATTGCTCGGCAAACCGGTAGCCAAAGCTGATGAAGCGATTGGCGAAGCGGTAAAAGCACAAATTGCTGAACTGAACGAAGGCGACGTGCTTGTGCTTGAGAATGTCCGTTTCTATAAAGGTGAAGAAAAGAACGATCCTGAACTGGCTAAGCAGTTCGCTGAACTGGCTGACCTGTTCGTCAATGACGCATTTGGTGCGGCTCACCGTGCCCATGCTTCGACAGAAGGTATCGCTCACTTCCTGCCTGCAGTATCCGGCCTTCTGATGGAGAAGGAACTGTCCGTTCTGGGCAAAGCCCTGTCCAATCCTGAACGTCCTTTCACTGCGATCATCGGCGGATCCAAAGTTAAAGACAAAATTGACGTGATCGACAACCTGCTGACTCTGGCTGACAACGTATTGATTGGCGGCGGCCTTTCTTACACCTTCACCAAAGCACAAGGTTACGAAATCGGAAATTCTTTGGTAGACAACGACAAAATCGAAGCGGCGCTTGGATTTATCGAGAAAGCCAAAGCACTGGGCAAAAACTTTGTGCTTCCGGTTGACGTAGTTATCGCTGACAAGTTCGGCGCAGATGCCAACACCAAAATTGTAGATGTGACTGAAATTCCTGCTGGCTGGGAAGGTCTGGACATCGGTCCAAAAACCCGTGAAATTTACGCCGATATCATCAAAAACTCCAAGCTGGTTGTTTGGAACGGACCTATGGGCGTATTTGAAATTGATATCTTCGCTGAAGGTACAATTGCCGTAGCCCAGGCTTGCGCAACTACCGAAGGTTACACTGTTATCGGTGGTGGTGATTCCGCAGCAGCTGCTGAGAAATTCCACCTCGCAGACCAAATGGATCATATCTCCACTGGCGGCGGCGCATCACTCGAGTTCATGGAAGGTAAGGCACTTCCAGGCGTAGAAGCACTGAACGACAAGTAAGACGTAGAGTAGAAGGAGGCAATCCATTACTATGAGTAGAACACCTATCATTGCCGGCAACTGGAAAATGTTCAAAACTGTTCCGGAAGCCGAAGGCTTCATCGCTGAAATCAAAGGCCAGGCGGAAGTTGAAGGCGTAGAGACTGTAATCTGCGCACCTTTCACTAACCTGCCTGCACTTGTTGCAGCGGTACAAGGCACCAGCATCAAAATTGGTGCTCAGAACCTTCACTTCGAAGATAACGGTGCTTACACAGGCGAGATCAGCGGTGTAATGCTGAAGGATCTCGGCGTGGAATACGTTATTATCGGCCACTCCGAACGCCGTGCATACTTCGGTGAGACGGACGAAATCGTCAACAAAAAAATGCATGCGGCATTCCGCCATGGCATTACTCCAATTGTCTGTGTAGGCGAAAAGCTCGAAGAGCGCGAAGCGGACCAGACTAAAGATGTATGCAAAGTGCAGACTGAAGCGGCATTTGCCGGCCTTAGCGCGGAACAGGCAGCAAGCGTAGTTATCGCTTATGAGCCTATCTGGGCTATTGGTACAGGTAAATCCTCTACTTCCCAGGATGCTAATGAAGTTATTGCTTACATCCGTACCCTTGTAAAAGGCTTGTACGATGAAGCAACTGCTGAAGCTGTCCGTATCCAATACGGCGGCAGCGTGAAGCCTGAGAATGTAACGGAGTACATGAGTCAAAGCGACATCGACGGCGCTCTAGTCGGCGGTGCCAGCCTGCAGCCTGCTTCCTTCGTTTCACTCGTTGAGGGGGCGAAATAAGAATGTCAGCACCAAAACCTGTAGCTCTAATCATCATGGACGGGTTCGGTTTGCGTAACACGGAAGAAGGCAACGCAGTTGCCCAAGCCAACAAACCGAACTACGACCGTTACCTGAAACAATATCCGAACACTACACTTACCGCTTGCGGCGAAGCTGTAGGTCTGCCGGAAGGACAAATGGGTAACTCTGAAGTAGGGCACCTTAACATCGGCGCAGGCCGGATCGTATACCAGGATCTGACCCGCATCGATAAGTCTATCCGTGATGGCGAATTCTTCGAGAACGAAACGCTGGTTGCTGCGGTGAGAAGCGCCAAAACAACCGGCAAAAAACTTCACCTCTATGCACTTGTCTCCGATGGCGGCGTGCACAGTCACATCAACCACCTGTTCGCCATGCTCGATCTGGCCAAAAAAGAAGATTTGCATGAAGTTTATATTCATGCCTTCATGGATGGCCGCGACGTACCACCCGACAGTGGACAGAAGTTCATTCAGGACCTGGTAGCCAAGATCGAAGAGGTTGGCGTAGGTACGATTGCTACGGTATCCGGACGTTATTATGCCATGGACCGTGACAAACGCTGGGAACGTGTAGAGAAAGCTTATCGTGCAATGGTGTATGGCGAAGGCCCTAAATATACCGATGCACTTCAGGCAATCACTGGATCTTACCAGAATTCTGTGTATGATGAATTTGTAGAGCCAAGTGTGATTGTAGATAGCCTGAATAACCCGGTTGCGACAGTGGAGAGCGGCGATTCTGTCATTTTCCTTAACTTCCGTCCTGACCGTGCCATTCAGCTGTCGCAAGTATTCACGAACTCTGACTTCCGCGGCTTCGACCGTGGCCCTAAGTTCCCTGAAGGTCTGCACTTCGTATGTCTGACAACCTTCAGCGAGACGGTTCAAGGCTTCGTGGCTTACTCCCCGAAGAACCTGGACAACACGCTCGGTGAAGTGCTGGTTCAGCAGAACAAGAAGCAGCTGCGTATCGCGGAAACTGAGAAGTATCCGCATGTTACCTTCTTCTTCAGCGGCGGACGTGATGAGGAGCTTCCCGGCGAAACACGCATCCTGATCAACTCACCGAAAGTGGCAACCTATGATCTGCAGCCTGAGATGAGCGCATACGAAGTGGCGGCGGCCTGCGTAGCGGAGATCGAAGCAGACAGACAAGATGCCATTATCCTGAACTTTGCTAACCCTGATATGGTTGGACACTCCGGCATGCTGGAGCCTACTATTAAGGCAGTTGAAGTAACGGACGAATGCGTAGGTAAAGTTGTGGATGCAGTAGTTGCCAAAGGCGGCGTTGCAATCATCATTGCCGATCACGGCAATGCGGATATGGTATTCGATGAGAACGGCCGTCCGTTCACAGCCCATACTACCAACCCTGTTCCTTTCATCGTTACGACTGAAGATGTAGTACTGCGCGAATCCGGTATTCTCGCAGACGTAGCACCGACAATCTTAGATCTGATGGGACTTCCGCAGCCTGCGGAAATGACCGGACAATCCATGATTGCCAGCCGCAAATAGGTATACCCTAAGTTACATTGTTACACTAAAACCAAAGTTAAAAGGAGATTAAACTTACATGACTATTATTTCTGATGTGTATGCTCGCGAAGTCCTTGACTCCCGTGGTAACCCTACTGTAGAGGTTGACGTTTATCTTGAATCCGGTGCTAAAGGCCGCGCTATCGTTCCTTCCGGCGCTTCCACTGGTGCTCATGAAGCTGTAGAGCTTCGTGACGGCGACAAATCCCGTTACATGGGCAAAGGCGTTCTGAAAGCTGTTGAGAACGTAAATGAAATTATCGCTCCAGAAGTAATCGGTATGGACGCTCTTGACCAAGTGGGCATCGACAAATTGATGATCACATTGGACGGAACTCCTAACAAAGGCAAGCTGGGCGCTAACGCAATCCTGGCAGTATCAATGGCCGTAGCTCGTGCAGCTGCAGCAGCTCTGGATATTCCTTTGTACGTATACCTGGGCGGATTCAACGCTAAAACTCTTCCAGTACCAATGATGAACATCATCAACGGTGGTGAGCATGCCGACAACAACATCGACGTTCAAGAGTTCATGGTTCTTCCTGTAGGCGCTACAAGCTTCAAAGAAGCTCTTCGTACAGGTGCAGAAATCTTCCACAACCTGAAATCCGTACTGCAATCCAAAGGCCTGAACACAGCTGTAGGTGACGAAGGCGGTTTCGCACCGAACCTTGGTTCGAATGAAGAAGCAATCACTACCATCATCGAAGCGATCGAAAAAGCCGGTTACAAACCAGGCGTTGACGTATTCCTCGGTATGGACGTTGCTTCCACTGAGTTCTACAAAGACGGTAAATACACACTTGCAGGCGAAGGTAAATCTTACACTTCCGCTGAGTATGTTGACCTTCTTGCTTCATGGGTTGAGAAGTACCCAATCATCACCATCGAAGACGGTATGTCCGAAGACGACTGGGATGGCTGGAAATTGCTTACTGAAAAATTGGGCGATAAAGTCCAATTGGTTGGTGACGACTTGTTCGTTACTAACACTGAGCGTCTGGCAACAGGTATCGAAAAAGGTATCGGTAACTCCATCCTGGTTAAGGTTAACCAGATTGGTACACTGACTGAAACTTTCGATGCTATCGAAATGGCTAAACGTGCTGGTTACACAGCAGTTATCTCCCACCGTTCCGGTGAATCCGAAGACAGCACAATCGCTGACATCGCTGTTGCGACTAACGCTGGCCAGATCAAAACGGGTGCTCCTTCCCGTACAGACCGTGTTGCTAAATACAACCAGTTGCTTCGCATCGAAGATGAACTGGGTGAATTGGCTCAATACAACGGCCTGAAATCCTTCTACAACCTCAAAAGATAATTTCTTTTGACCCTATATTTAAAGGGCCTGCCGAACTTCGGCAGGTCTTTTTTTGGATGATAGAACCGAAAGTGCAATGCGAACAGCGAGGTTGCCTCTGATGCTTCTAGTGGGTTATTCTATAATTGTATCAAAAGATAATTTCTTTTGACCCTATATTTAAAGGGCCTGCCGAACTTCGGCAGGTCTTTTTTTGGATGATAGAACCGAAAGTGCAATGCGAACAGCGAGGTTGCCTCTGATGCTTCTAGTGGGTTATTCTATAATTGTAGATAACTGGAAGGAGTGTGGGCATGAACGCTATTGTTGCGGGTATAGGTGTGGGGATATTTTTAATCATTCTCAGCTGGGTGCTGTCGCGGACCGGGCGCATGCGGAGCAGAGCTGTTTTTTATCCGGGGATCACTGGTTTACTGGGCAGTATGATATTGCTGGTTCTAAGTTTCACTGTAATTGGAGGCTGGGAGGGGATCGGGTATGCCTTCTTCTCTGTGCCTATATTATTAATCTCTGGTCTGTTGCTGCTCGTTCTTGTCTCCTATAGAAAACAAACCTGAGAATATTAATAGTAGCATATTGATAGAATGCGGTTTGTAAGGTTGTATTCAATCTATGGCTATGATAAAATAAGAATGCTGTTTATGAAACGGAAATTCCAATTTAGCATAGATAGTGATGCTTGGACGTAGGAGGTGGAAGTGAATGGATATCTTTTTGAAAGTGGTGCTTCTGATTTTTGCCGTAGGTCTGATTGCGGTCGTTCTTCTGCAAAAAGGGAAAAGCGCGGGTCTTTCCGGTGCCATCTCCGGCGGTGCTGAGCATCTCTTCGGTAAAACAAAAGCACGCGGTATGGAGCTTGTATTGCAGCGTGTAACGGTTGGATTGGCAGCCGGATTCTTCATTATGTCAATCGTTGTAGCCATTGTTATTGAGTAGTTTGCCTACTGTAAGCCTTCGCTCTGTTCTGAATGGAATAGGCGGGGGCTTTTTTGTATGCGGATTTGAGTGTTTGCACATCATAACAGGGATGCCCGGGATTGATTTCGTGTATACTAGGGTATGAAGTATATAAAGGTAAATTTTACTTGGATTTATTTGATGTGGGATAGGACAAGACATACATATATGCCAGCGGCATGAATGCTGCGGAGGGCCGAGGTGACGAAGATGATAACACAAGAAATTCTACTTGATTTCATGCGGGAAACCGCTTATAAACCGCTAACTTATGAAGAACTGGTGAGCCATTTCGCAATTGAGGATAGCGAGGTGTTCAAAGCTTTTGAGCGCCTGCTGATTGAGCTGGAAAAGGACGGCCGGATTATTCTGACCCGGGGTAGCCGTTATGGCGTGCCGGAACGTATGGATCTGCTGCGCGGACGGCTGCAAGCCCATGCGAAGGGGTTTGCTTTTCTGATACCCGATGACCGTGATCATCCCGATGTATACATCCATGCCAATGATCTGAAGGGTGCAATGAACGGTGACATCGTACTGATCCGGATTACCTCGAAGAGCCCGTCTGGCGGGCGTATGGAAGGCGAAGTAGAGCGGATCCTGATCAGAGGCGTATCGCAGACCGTTGGCGTATTCCAGAGCCTGGAGACGTATGGCTTCGTGCTGCCTGATGATAAGCGGATTAACCGGGATATCTTCATTCCGAAGCAGTCCTTCAAGGGAGCGGTTGACGGGGAAAAGGTCGTTGTCCGTATTGTGAACTATCCGGAAGGCCGTGCTGCGGCTGAAGGTGAAATTATTGAGATCCTCGGCCATAAGGATGACCCGGGCGTGGATATTCTGTCGGTTATCCGCAAGCATCAGCTGCCGGAGGCTTTCCCGGCTGAGGTGATGAAGGAAGCGGAGCAGGCACCCGATTCCATTACCGACGAGGAGATTATCCAGCAAGGCCGCCGCGACCTGCGCGGACTGAACATTGTCACCATTGACGGCGCGGATGCCAAGGACCTGGATGATGCGGTGAACGTTGAGCGTCTGGAGAACGGTCATTATAAGCTGGGCGTTCATATCGCCGATGTAGGCTATTATGTGCGTGAAGGCTCCGAGCTGGATAAAGAAGCCTATGACCGCGGCTGCAGCGTGTATCTGGTTGACCGGGTCATTCCCATGCTGCCGCACCGGCTGTCGAATGGGATCTGCAGCTTGAACCCGCAGGTAGACCGGCTGACCATGTCCTGTGAAATGGAATTTGACGAGCACATGAAGGTTGTGAAGCATGATGTGTTCACGAGTGTAATCCGTACTAAGGAGAGAATGACTTACTCCGATGTACGCAAAATTGTTGAAGATGAAGATCCTGAGCTGCTGGAGCGCTATGCTCCGCTGATCGGTGATTTCCGGCTGATGAAGGAACTCGCGATGAAGCTGCGAGATGCCCGGATGCGGCGTGGAGCCGTTGACTTCGACTTTGAAGAAAGCAAAATCATCGTAGATGAAGCAGGTAAGGCTATCGATATTGTGAAGCGTGAGCGTTCTGTGGCGGAGCAGATTATTGAAGAATTCATGCTCGCGGCTAATGAGACTGTAGCGGAGCACTTCCATTGGCTGAAGGTGCCATTCCTGTACCGGATTCATGAAGATCCGGACCCGGAGAAGCTGCAGAATTTCATGGCCTTCGCCGCTAACTTTGGTTACCACGTCAAGGGTCGCGGCAATTCCGTTCATCCGCGTGCGCTGCAGGATCTGCTGGAGCAGATTCAGGGCACCAAAGAGCAGACGGTGATAAGCACGATGATGCTGCGCTCCATGAAGCAGGCGAAATACGATGCCGAAAGTACGGGTCATTTCGGACTGGCGGCAGAATTCTATTCCCACTTCACCTCGCCGATCCGCCGTTATCCCGACCTTGTCATTCACCGCGTCATGCGTGAGGTGGTTGAGAATGGAGGAGCTCTGACCGAGAAACGTCATGAGTATCTGGCTTCGCGGATGCCGGATATCGCCCAGCAGTCCTCCGAACGCGAGCGTGTAGCGGTAGAGGCTGAACGTGACACTGAGCAGCTGAAGAAAGCGGAGTTCATGCAGGATAAGGTAGGCGAAGAATTCGATGCAATGATCAGCAGCGTGACCAGCTTCGGGATGTTCATCGAGCTGGATAACACTGTAGAAGGTCTGATCCGGCTCAGCGCACTGAGCGATGATTATTATCACTTTGATGAAGCCCACATGGCCCTCATCGGTGAGCGTACCTCCAAAGTGTTCCGTATCGGTGACGAGGTGAAGATCCGTGTGGCCAAGGTCAACATGGACGATCATACGATCGACTTCGAACTGGTAGATATGAAGCCGCGCGCGGCTGGCGACCACCGGAATTACGGCGGACGCGGCGGCAAAGGCGGACGCCCTGGTGCCGGCGGCGCCAGCAAGCCG